>JBBSPK010000064.1:0-15533 GCA_038258875.1 Chitinophagales bacterium | reverse complement strand
GCTTTTTGTGTGCTGTTATCAAAAGGGAAAGGAAATGGCCAGGGCGTTTATTCCAAGCTATGGAGCAATGGATTTTTAGACTCAATTCACCAGGGTGTTCAGTTTAGCAGCGGAGAAAATCCTGTATTATATCTCAACAATCATGATGGCATTGATAAAACCGACCGCAGGAAGATGCTGGATGTGCTGGCTTCATTAAATGAAGAAACTTATAAGGAAATAAATGATCCTGAAATTCATGCAAAAATACAGCAGTATGAACTCGCCTATCGTATGCAGACTGCCGTTCCTGAGGTTACCGACCTAAGTAAAGAGCCGGAGGATACCATAAAATTATACGGACCGGATTGTTTGGTGCCGGGTACCTATGCGGCCAATTGCTTGCTCGCAAGAAAATTATCGGAGAATGGTGTTCGCTTTGTTCAATTATATCACCAGGGTTGGGACGGTCATAATAATTTACCTGCAGAAATTCGCGGACAATGTATGGATACAGACCAGGCTTCGGCTGCATTGGTGACCGATCTTAAACAAAGAGGCTTGTTAGATGAAACGCTGGTAATATGGGGTGGCGAATTTGGGAGAACGAATTATTGCCAGGGAGTTCTTACAAAAGATAATTATGGAAGAGATCATCACCCACGTTGTTTTACAATATGGATGGCCGGTGGTGGGATAAAACCCGGCGTGTATGGTGAAACAGATGAGTTTGGATATAACGTTACACAAAATGGAGTTCATGTTCATGACTTTCATGCAACGGTTTTAAATCTTATGGGAATCGATCACGAGAAACTTATTTTTAAACATCTTGGAAGGAGGTATCGCTTAACAGATGTCGCGGGAAGAGTTGTGCAGGATCTTATTGCTTAACAAAACCAGGAAGGTTTTGTCGAAGCCTTAATTCATGGTGTCTCTAAACTAACCTGTGATACTTAACAGAAACTAATTAACTTTTTAGCCTATAAACCAATTAACCAATACAAAACAATGCAACGGAGAAACTTTATAAAAAATACATCACTAACAATGGCTGCACTTATGATTAAACCTCCAATTCCTTTTAAAGAAGATACAGTTCTCGGACAGAATAATAAACGTTACAAAATTGATACACATTGGAGCCAGGCAGATGTTTCAAGATATCCCGTGAATGATTGCCACGAAATGGTGCAGGATAGTAAAGGACGAATATTGCTGCTAACCAATGAAACTAAAAACAATGTATTGATCTACGATAAGAAAGGAAAATTATTGACCACATGGGGAAATGAATATCCCGGCGCTCATGGGCTCACTTTATTTAATGAAAATGGAACCGAAGTATTATTCATTTGTGATAACAGCCGCCACCAGGTTATTAAAACAACCATTGATGGAAAAGTGTTGATGGTTTTGGATTATCCGAAAGAAACCGGCCAATATTCAAAAGCAGAAGAATACATTCCTACCGAAACTGCGATTACACCTGATGGTGATATTTATGTAGCGGATGGATATGGGAAAGATTTTATCATCCATTACGATTCACAGGGAAGGTATATTAATTATTTTGGCGGAAGAGGCGATGAGGAAAAACATTTATTAAATGCCCACGGCATTTGCCTGGATTTCAGGGATAGTGGCCAGCCGAATTTAATTGTGACCTCACGCCAGCAAAATGCATTCAAGCGTTATACATTAAAGGGTGAATATATTAATACCATTTCATTAACCGGCGCCTGGGTTTGCAGGCCGGTTATCAAAGGCGATTATTTATATTCTGCTGTGTTGCAGACAAATTCCCGGCAAGGCCAGCAATCAGGCTTTGTAACAATCCTTGATAAAAACTATAAGGTGGTTTCAAACCTGGCGGGCTCTGCGCCAAATTATACTAATGGGCAACTGGATGAAATGTATCAAACAATAAAATGTTTCGACTACCCACATGATGTATGCGTGGATGACGAAGAAAATTTATATATAGCTCAATGGAATTCAGGAAAGGTGTATCCATATAAATTATCACCGGTTATTTAATGAAGAAAATACTTTTACCAGCTTTACTGTTTTCATTTTTTAATTATTCCTATGCGCAGGAATTTCAATTGGCTCCGCCAATGTTACAATATAGTTCAGCTTTTTTTACATCTTCCACAACAGTATCACTAAAATTTGAACAACCAGGCACCCAAGTATTTTATACGCTAAACAATAAAGAATCAACAGAAAATAGTGTTACGTATAAAAAGCCAATTAAAATAACAAAACATCTTACGACATTAAAAGCAAAAGCTACCGGTAAAGGATTTATCCCTTCAGAAACTGTGCAGGTAACGTTTATAAAAGATGGATTGAAAATAAAATCTGTCGAGCAATCTTTGCCTGATGAAAAATTTCCGGGCAACGGAACACGAACGCTGTTTGATAATGAAGGCGGAATTGCCAACCTTCACAACAAAAATTTTCTCGGTTATCAGCAGGACTCTGTAGAAATAAATGTTACACTTGAGAAGAAAGAAAAAATAAATTCTTTGCTACTCGATTTCCTGCAAGACCAAGGGAACTGGATCTTCCTACCACAAAAAATCCAGGTATTTTATTTTGATGACAAGGGAAACCATTATGAATTAATGGAACACAAGGAAATTTCTGCTGATTCGATTATCAAAGGAAGTTCCAATGTATTTGAAATCATAAAAGCCAGTAAAAAATTTATTTCCGATAAATTAAAAATCATTTTGATCCCGCTGCAATCCATACCTGAAGGACATCCGGGAAAAGGAAAGCCAGGCTGGTTATTCATTGATGAAGTAAAAATTTATTGAGGAGATCCCCCTCTCCCAAATGAGAGGAGATGGGGTGAGGCTTTTCTGAAAACAACTGTAACAAAATAAACATATCAACCTCCATGCAACGTTGGAAAAACATAATTTTTAATATCACATTTGCCCTTAATATTCTTTTATTATTTCTTTTAATATTTGATAACCGGATACAGGTACCCGCATGGCTGCAGGTAGTTGGCAGAATGCATACTTTGTTTTTGCATTTCCCGATAGTTATGCTGGCTCTATGTATTTTTTGGGAATTATTTTCAGGATACAAAAAATCGTATGTCGGTGTGAAGGCCGAAATAGGAGACGAATTAATATTGGCTGCTGCAATCACATCGGTCATCACCGCATTAATGGGTTTGTTTCTTTCAAGGGAGGCCGGTTATACTCCTGATCTTTTAGTGTGGCATAAATGGGGTGGCGTTTTTATTTCATTCCTTTCTTTATTGTGGTATGTCTTCAGGGTCAAGGTTCGCCAGATGAAGCCCGCATTATTAATTACTTCGCTCGCTGCTATGGTAATGATTGTTGTAACCGGGCATCTGGGCGCTAATATTACTCACGGAGATGATTTTCTTCTGGCGCCGGTTATCCCTGAAAAACAAAAGCCGGTTGTATTATTTGAAGATGCAGAAGTATATGCAAATATGGTACAACCCATTCTGGAAGCAAAGTGTATAAGTTGCCATAACTCCAAAAAAGCAAAAGGGGAATTGGTAATGGAAACTAAAGAATTGCTTTTAAAAGGCGGAAAAGATGGGAAATTATGGGATTCTACGCAAACCGATTTTGGATTGATGATGCAAAGAGTTCATTTGCCGCTTGAAAGCAGGAAACACATGCCTCCGCAGGGTAAACCACAATTAACAGATGATGAGATGGAAATTTTATACCGATGGATAAAAGGCGGTGCCAGTTTTAGCACTAAAGTTTCATCATTACCTGAAAAAGATAGCTTACGACTATTGGCCGCACCATTATTCCAAACTATAGAAACGGATGATTATACATTTGAACCTGCTGATGAAGGCAAAATAAAAACTTTAAATAATAACTATCGTGTGGTGAAGCCACTGGCCCTGGGATCTCCGGCGCTGGGCGTAGAATTTTTCAGCGCTGAGCAATTTAAGGCAGACCAGTTAAAAGATTTGCTTTCAGTAAAGCAACAAATCGTTTCGCTCAATTTGAATAAGATGCCTGTAACAGATGAAGACCTTAAAACCATTGGGCAATTTCTTAACCTCAGGAAACTCAATTTATCTTTTACAAATATTACCGGCGCCACATTAAATGAATTGGCTAAGCTAAAAGAATTAAAGTTGCTCTCTCTATCGGGAACGAAAATAAAATCGTCTACCTTGTCGCCGTTAGCTTCCTTACCAAAGCTTAGCGAGCTGTTTGTCTGGAACACTTCTCTGGTGCCTGAGGAAATAAAAAGATTACAGCAGCAGTTGAAAACTACCATGATAGAAACGGGTTTCAAGGGGGATACAGTGGTTATAAAATTAAATCCGCCCATTATACAAAATGAAGAGCAGGTAATAACAAAGCCGGTACCTCTTCAGTTAAAGCATTATGTAAATGGCGTCTCACTGCGTTACACCACAGATGGTACAGAGCCTGACAGCATTCATTCTGCTATATACCAGGACGATGTTATACTTGATAAAAAAGAAACGATAAAAGCGAAAGCATACAAAACAGGCTGGCTAAGCAGCGAAGTTGTTGAAAAAACTTTTTATAAAGCCGGTTTTACGCCAGATTCTGTACAATTGGTCAATGCCCCCGATCCGCAGTATAATGGAGATGGCGCAGTTACGCTTTACGATGGCAAAACCGGGAGTGTCAATTTTCGGGATGGAAAGTGGCTCGGTTACAGGGTTCAGCCAATGATAGCTATCTTTTATTTTAATAAGCCGGAAAATATTTCTTCGGTTACAGTAAGCAGTATTATTGACATAAACAGTTATTTGATGCCACCGCAGGAAATTGAAGTGTGGGGTGGTAACGATGTAAAATCGCTTCGTTTAATAATGCGTTTACAACCTCCGCAGCCATCAAAGGAAAAGCTGCCGTATCTGCAAGGTTATGATGTAGTGTTTAAATCCCTGGATGTAAAAGTTATAAAAGTAATCCTGCAACCGGTTAAAAAACTACCGGCATGGCATAGGGGCAAAGGTGATAGGGGGTGGATTTTTGCAGATGAGATTTTTGTGAATTGAGGGAAACATCAATTCTGAAGTTATATCTTTCAATAGTCAAATTCATCAGTATGAAAAAAACCAAATCTGTTTCTAATGGTGACCTCATGACCCGTGGAGAATTTATAAAGAAAACTGCATTAACGGCAGGCGCGTTTTATATTGTTCCACGCCATGTATTGGGTGGTAATGGATACGTTGCGCCTAGTGATAAATTATATATTGCTGCCATAGGTTGTGGGGGCGAAGGAGAAAGTGATATCCATCATTATGCTAATGCCCCGAAAAAAAATGCAGTGATATCGTTTCTTTGCGATGTAGATGATCGCATGGCCGCACCACGTCGCAAAGAGTTTCCAAAATCAAAATTTTACTATGACTGGCGCGAACTCTACGAAAAGGAGAATAAAAACTTTGATGCCGTTTCTATCGCAATCCCCGATCATAATCATGCTATTGTTGCGCTAAGTACGATGAAAATGGGAAAGCATATTTATTTGCAAAAGCCATTAACGCATGATATTTATGAAGCCCGCATTCTTACACAGGCAGCAGAAAAATATAAAGTGGTTACACAAATGGGCGACCAGGGTGCTTCATGCGATGGTATGCGCACCATGAGAGAATGGTTTGAAGCAGGGCTTATTGGAGATATTACCGAAGTGTACAATTGGACTAACCGTCCCGTGTGGCCGCAGGGCATTCCATGGCCCACTCAACATCCGCCTGTTCCTAAAGAATTGAAATGGGACCTATGGCTGGGTACTGCCGAATACACCGATTATTTCGATAATCTTGTACCATTTAACTGGCGTGGCTGGTGGCGGTTTGGAACAGGAGCGTTAGGAGATATGGCTTGTCATATCATTGGGCCCGCATTTAAATTACTTGAGCTGGGTTATCCAACTGAAGTTACGTGTAGCGCCACTTCCGTTTATTCGGGCATATTTAAAGAAGCCGATTTTCCCGAAAGCATTCCACCATCGAGCAAGCTACGTTATAAATTTACGCTTAAGGATGGCCGTGAGTTAAAACTATATTGGATGGATGGAGGTATAGTTCCGGAACGCCCCGATGAATTGGATCTTGATGTAAATTTAAACGAAGCGCTCGGTGATGTACCGGAAGAAAATGATTTTGAAGGCGGCAGTTTATTTATTGGAACAAAGGGTAAAGTTTCGTGCGGCTGGGGAGGTTCTCATCCAAGGTTGCTACCGTTTTCACGAAATAAGGATGTAAATATTCCAAAAAAATATCCGCGTGTTGAAGGTAACATGGATGGGCATTGGTGGCAATGGATTGATGCATGCATTGCCGGATATGGAAATGCTGAAGTTGACTCGCCTTTTGTTGGTTATGCAGGCCCGCTCACTGAAACTGTATTGATGGGAAACTTATTATTACGAAGTTTCAACCTGAACGTTAAAGGAAGTAATGGTGAAAACAATTACCCCGGAAGATATATTGCTTATAAATGGGATGGCGAAAATATGCGCATAACAAATTTTGAGCCCGCCAATCAATTTGTAAAAAGAGAATACAGGAAAGGATGGGGAGAAATGGTGTTGTGATAAATAAAATCTTTTTTAAATACTTTTATCCAACTTCTGAAACATTATAATTCTCTTCTTTTGAAATCTAATCATCCGCGGAGAAATAAAATTTGTTAAATTATAGCCGACATGAAAAAAATATGCATCCTTATTTTTCTCTTTAGCTATTTCGCTGTCATTGCACAAAAACACCAACCCGTTCCGGTTATTTTTGATACCGATATTGCTCCGGATTACGATGACGTTGGTGCAATGGCATTGCTACATGCTTTTGCGGATATGGGAGAAACCACAATTCTTGCTACGATTTCATGTAATGCTTTTGAAACAACCGCACCAACTCTTAGTGTATTAAATAATTATTTTAACAGGCCGGGCATCCCGATAGGCATAACTAAAACTGTATTACCCAATAAAAACTGTTCCCAGCAATGGGCACAGGCGATTATTGCCAAATATCCGCATCGGTTGCAATCGAACAACGAAGCATTGGATGCAGTAAAATTGTACAGAAAAATTATCAGCACAACCGGATAAAAGTGTAACAATTGTAAGCGTGGGCTTCTTTACAAATTTAGCCGGACTGTTGAATTCAAATGCTGATGAATACTCAAGTCTTGATGGTACAGCTCTTGTAAAAAAGAAAGTAAAACAACTTGTTTCTATGGCAGGAAGAATTGATAAAGATGGTGGCGGCTATGAATTTAATGTGGCGACAGATCCTGCATCTTCTCAAAAAGTATTTACAGACTGGCCAACCCCGGTTATCATTAGTGGTTTTGAAATTGGTGAAAAAATATTGACCGGCATCCGTCTTATAAATAACGAAACTATACAGAACAGTCCGGTTAAAGATGCTTTTCAAATTGCCCTGGCAAAGGACAATAACAAACTTGGCCGCAATAGTTGGGATGAAACAGCTGTGCTTGTTGCCGTGCGGGGTATTAAACCCTGGTTTAATTTTAGGAAATTAAATCTTAAAATTAATGATGACGAAAAAGATGTTTTAGTACCTGGCGAAAAATTTACTTATTTAATGTTCAAACAAACCCCGGAAGAGATTGGTAAGGTGATTGAAGATTTGATGATGCATCAGCCGATGAAGCAATAATTATTAAAAAATGTGAGGCCCGCAAAATGTTTTTTTATTTTTGAAAAGTATTATTCAAAAAAAAATGATTACCTGTTTAGTCAACGGTTTCTGTTAATTTTAAAAAATAATAAAAATGATATGCTTAAAAAATCAAACGACAATTCAAGGCGTTCCTTCATTGCAAATGTTTCAAAAGGGTTAATAGGCGCATCTATTATTCCTTCCGTGACCAGTGCTAAAGAAAGAAAACACAACATCGAAGAATTAATAAGAACACAACGAAATTACGGACCTAATGACCAGGTAAATGTTGCTCTCATAGGATCGGGAGGTATGGGAGTGGCTGATGGCACAACCTGCATTACTGTCCCGGGGGTTAAGCTGGTTGCGGTTTGCGACCTTTATGACGGACGTATTGCTGAAGCAAAAAAACGATGGGGAAATGATTTATATACTACCCGCGATTATAAAGAAATATTAGAGAGAAAAGATGTGGATGCGGTAATTATTGCCACACCTGATCACTGGCATAAAGATATTTCTGTTGCCGCAATGAACAAAGGCAAGCATGTTTACTGCGAAAAGCCGATGGTGCATGATGTTACAGAAGGCCCTGCCGTAATTGATGCGCAAAATAAAAATAAGGTGGTATTCCAGGTGGGCAGCCAGGGCATGAGTTCACTGGGAAATGAAAAGGCGAAACAATTATTGAAAGATGGCGCAATAGGTACTTTAAATTACGCTGAAGCATTTTATGCACGCATGTCGCCGACAGGTGCCTGGCAGTATCCTATTCCTGATGATGCATCACCTGCAACTGTTGATTGGGACAGGTATATTGCCAACACCACCAAAAGGCCTTTTGATAAAACAAGATTTTTTCGGTGGCGCAATTATCGAGATTATGGCACAGGCGTTTCAGGAGATTTATTTGTGCATTTATTTTCAAGTCTTCATTTTGTAACAGGGTCTCTCGGGCCAAATAAAATAATAGCTACAGGTGGATTGCGTTATTGGAAAGATGGAAGGGAAGTTCCTGATATTATGCTGGGTATGTTTGATTATCCTGAAACAAAAATTCACCCGCCCTTTAATTTATCGGTAAGGGTAAATTTTGTTGATGGAACCGGTGGAACTAATTACTTGCGGATGGTGGGCAGCGAAGGAGCTATGACAGTGGAATGGGATAAGGTAACGCTATACAAAAATAAAAATATTGTTGATGAAAATGATCCGTTAAATCAAACTAAAAATGTGAGCTCCGGTAACCAATATGTATATGACCGTAAATCGATGGTGCCACCCGATGAATTGGTGTACACTGCTGAAGCGGGATACAAAGGCGCCCATTTTGATCATCATTATAACTGGATACATGCTATACGTACTAACGGTACAGTAGCCGAAAATCCATTGTTTGGTTACCGGGCTGCAGCTCCGGCGTTACTTTGTAACGACAGTTACTTCAACAATAAAATAATGCAATGGGATCCTGAAAATCTTAAAGTAATAACCAATAAATAAAATATGATGAAGAAAAATTTGCTATTGTACCTTCTAATGGTAACAGTTATTTTAACCTCCTGCTCCCCATCAAAAGATGCAGGCGACAATACCCTTTCAAAAGAAGAAAAAGACCAAGGGTATAAATTATTGTTTGATGGGAAGGACATGGATGGATGGCGCACCTTTCAAAATAAATCTGCAGAATCCTGGTCCGTAGACAGTGGAACGCTACATTGTAAAGGCAGCGATGCAAATTATGGCGCCATCACTGCAGACCTTATAACCAAAGATCAATATCAAAATTTTGACTTTAGTGCCGACTATAAGATATCTCCTAAGGGAAACAGTGGTATACTATATCTCGTTACAGAAGATAGCGCTTACTCGTATTTAACCGGGCCTGAATACCAGGTTATAGATGATATAAATTTTCCTGAAAAGCTGGAACCCTGGCAACACACTGCCGCCAATTATGCAATGAATCCTGCACCCGACGCGGCACCAAATCCTGCAGGAGAATGGAACCACGCACGAATTGTAAAAAATGGAAATCATGTTGAGCACTGGCTTAATGGCAAAAAAGTGGTGGACTATGAATTACACAGCGAAGCGTGGAATAAAAACAAGGCGGGTGAAAAATGGAAAGACGTCGATTCTTATGGCGCCGCAGATAAAGGCTACATCACTTTTCAGAATCATGGAAGCGAAGCATGGTTCAAGAATATTAAAATCAAAGAATTGTAGTAAAAAAATTGTATAAATAAAATTGGGGCTATGGACCTGGTGCAATATTCAGCCATAGTTCCGGCTTTCCGCTTCAATCTTTTTTGTCAACCGCCGCGAAGGCTTAGAAAAAAGGATTTTCGCCTCGGTCCGGCAGCCTTTAATCAATTCCAATAACTCAACTGTTAAAGTTAATAATCCTTTGTTTACTTTAATAAGAGAAATACAAAATATTGACGGCTTATTAATAAAAATGGCAGGAAAAAAATCCCTGCCATTTTTTTTTAACTGATTCAATACTTTATTTCAAAAGCCCATCAATATAATCTGCTAATTGTACATTTCCCTCTGCTCGTTTTGCAGCGCTTATTTTCCTAAAAGCCTGTTTAAAGCTTGGATCAACAAAACTTCTAAACCTTTCGGGAACCTGGCTTCTTATGCTCATAACTTCATCCACTCCTCTCCTGACATGGTCAGGATTTTTTACGCTTGAAAGGTAATCTGCGAATGTGATAGTTTGTGTAACTTTAGCCTCTGACAGCGGCGAGTTTTTAAGACTAACCAAAATCAAATTAAAGTCTCCTTCCGTTCCATTTTGCATTATTGCCCCCGTAACAACCTCGCCTAATTTACCTTTGGCATCCGCACTATATTTTTTTGCAATTGAATACGCATTTGAAGGATCAAGATTAATTAAACCCTTAAGCGCTTCACCTGAAACTGAATACGATGAATCATTCACATACTTATTAAATAATGGCTCATATTTTTTATCACTAACTTTTGCCAGTATTTCCAATGCCTTTGCCTTAACTAATTTGTTGGGATCTTTATCGGCGACCTGCTCAATTACGCTTAAAATTGAGGGAACTGTATAACTCTTATTTTCATCCAATTGTTGCAACGTATATAACCGCAAGCCATGGTATTTGTCATTTAAACCACTCGCCAAATCACTCATTTTGTTTCCTGCAAAATATGCGAGCGCTTCTTTGCGGTCCAAATAAAGAGGAGCATATTTAAATTGCTGTTGAAATTCTTCGGCCGATTTATTATCTGTTTTTCTTGAAAGCAATATTTTCTCCGCATCTACATTTATAAAGGAAGGTTTTTTGCCACTGGCGAAATAAAAAGTATCAATCTTGTTTTCAACCCAAACTTTGTATCGTTTTTTGCTGGCTCCTTCGCTGTAAACATCAACCGCAGCAGGAAGCTTAAAAATCTTACCTGTCTTTTGTGTCTGTTCAACAATAACACGTGCATTACCATTGCTATAGTCATAGCTTATGTTGAGGTCGGGCTGCCCGCTTCCATAATACCATTGATTAAAGAACCAGTTAAGGTCTCTCCCGGTCACCTGTTCAAATGCGAGGCGTAACTGCTGCGCCTCTGCGTTTTTAAACTTATAAGTTGTAAGGTATAAATTCAATGATTTAAAAAAGGCGCTGTCGCCAACATAATTGCGTAACATGTGCAATATCGCTCCACCTTTGGGATAGCTAACCCCGTCAAATACATCTTCTTTATCTTTATAGTAAAATCTTACGAGGTCTTTTGTTGCGTCATTAGGGTTTGAAAGATAAGCCTGCCTGTTTTCCTCGATATGTTCATCTCCGGCGTCTGCCCCATACCGGTAAGTATCCCAAAGAGTTTCACTATAATCAGCAAATGATTCATTAAGGGTAATATTGCTCCAGCTTTCTGTTGTAACCAAATCTCCAAACCATTGGTGAAAAAGCTCATGAGCAATCACTTCTTCCCAAATATTTCCATCTACAAGTTGCCTGGCATTTTGATTAGCGCTTTCCTGGTGAAGTGTTGCAGTTGTATTTTCCATGGCTCCGCTTACATAATCCCTGCCTACTATTTGATCGTATTTGGGCCATGCATAAGGCACGCCGGTTAATTTTTCAAAAAGCCCGATCATGGCGGGTGTTTCCCCGAATATTTGTTTTGCATAGGGAGCGTATTCTTTTTCAACGTAATAATCCACGGGAAGTTTTTTGTAATGATCTTTTACAATAACATAATCGCCAACACCCATAAAAAATAAATAGGGCGAATGAGGTAAATCCATTTTCCAGTAATCAGTCCGGGTTCCATCAGCATTTTTCTTTTGACTTACAAGAATCCCGTTACTTAGGGTTACGTACTTCGAGGGCACTGTCATATAAATCTCCTCGGTAGTTTTTTGATTGGGTTTATCTATTGTAGGAAACCAGGCGCTGTTGGCTTCTGTTTCACCTTGTGTCCAAATTTGTGTTGGCTTTTCTTTATCTTCCCCAGTTGGATTTATAAAGTACAATCCTTTGGCATCTGTTATAGCAGCGCTCCCTTTTACTTTCAGATCGTTTGGCTTTGAGATATAATTAATATAGATAGTATAATTTTCTCCTTCCTTATATAGTTTGTCGAGTGTAATTCTTAACTGCATGCTATCATAAGTGTATTTTAAAGGCACTTTTGAGCTGCCATGCATCATAGTGATTTCTTTTATCTCCATACCTTTTGCATCCAGTGTCAATGAATCGGTGGGGTAAAAATGCGGATGAAGGGTTACCCATGCTTTTCCATACATCCAGGCTTTGTTGTAATCAAAGTTTACTTCGAGCTTTGTATGTACCAGGTCGTTTATGCGTGTAGCAGTTGCCCGGTATTCGTGTTTCCATGCAGTATCTGTTCCCCTTTCATTATCCTGCGCCTTAACAACGGCAAATGAGCCAATAAATAAAAATGCCAACAAAATGTTCTTCATAAATAATTTTTAAATGGGTGCAAAAGTAAAAGGTTTATATAAA
The DNA here is from genome assembly GCA_038258875.1 of Chitinophagales bacterium. Classification (GTDB taxonomy): domain Bacteria; phylum Bacteroidota; class Bacteroidia; order Chitinophagales; family Chitinophagaceae; genus Ginsengibacter. The sequence goes on along the minus strand of JBBSPK010000064.1, from coordinate 2,843 downwards.
AAGAAATCAAAATTTGGATAGATGGCAAAATTTATTCTTTTATTAAATAGATTTGCCAAATATGTTTCCCTACACTTCCAAAAGTCTTTTTACAGCTATTTTCGTTTTTGCTTTATCGTTATTTGCCAAAGCCCAGCAAATACATTTTCTTTATTTACAAACAGAATCCGGGCAGCCTTTTTATGTTAAGGTTAATAATAAAATTATCAGCTCATCTGCCGCTGGCTACTTAATATTGCCGAAATTAGCAGGAGGCGATTACAAGCTTAGTGTAGGATTTCCAAAGAAGGAATTTCCCGAAGAAAATTTTCAAGTCACAATTGGCAGGCAAAATGAGGGGTTTCTGATTAAAAATTTTGGCGATAAGGGCTGGGGGCTTTTTAATATGCAATCCGATAATGTCATAATGGGTGGCAGTAAGGATGTGGTATTAAATACGCCAAAGACGTTACAGGATGATCTATTTTCAAAAATGCTTGCAAACGTTGTTAAAGATTCATCTATTCTGCAAAAAAATGAACCTGTAAAACCAAAACCTCTTATAAATAAAACAGATTCTAATCTTACCGCGACTGAAACAATTCAACCCGTCATAAATAAAACAGATTCTAATGGTACTGCGGAGGTAAAAAATGAAAATGATGTAAATAAAACTGACTCTGGAACTATTATCAGCGAAAAAAATATAGCATCGTTTCTGTCACCTGCAACCCTCCTGTTAAGCAAAAAAAATAAGGATGGAATCGAAGTAATTTATATTGACAAGAATGAAGGGAGAAATGACACTATCAGAATTTTCATTCCTTCGGAAAACATAATTGTAAAGGGAGGTAACCGCGATACCAGTGTTGTGATACGCGATACAAGCAATATAGTAAAAGATAAATCACCAATTGCAGACTCTTCTTCGATTACTATCTCAAAACCGGTTCCTGAAGCTACTCCGGATACAACTGCTGAAGTTGCACATGAATTAATTGAAAATAAAGACAGCGTCGTATTAAAAAGATCCGAGGAAAAGCAGCCTGCTGCAATTAAGCAGGATTCAATGATTAAAGAAACGAATCAGAATGGGGATACCGCAAAATTCAGCATGGTTGTATTGCCAAAGGTTGTTACATCATCAACTATTAATTCAGACTGCAGGGCTTTCGCCGATAACCAGGATTTTTTTAAGCTCCGAAAAAAACTAGCTTCTGAAATTTCTGTTGAGAATATGCTTAAGGTTGCAAAAAAAGCGTTTCGTTCAAAATGTTTCAGTACAGAGCAAATTAAAAATCTTTCATTTTTGTTCCTTACAAATGAAGGGAAATACATGTTCTTTGATGTGGCTTACGCTTTTGCTTCCGATTCAGACCAATATCATACACTTCAGTCCCAGTTAAGTGACCCATACTATGTCAATCGTTTTAAAGCAATGATTCATAAATAATTCATTACTGCAAAATGTCCAGGTATTTTATTGAAGTTTCCTATAATGGCACGAAGTATTCAGGCTTCCAGGTGCAGGAAAATGCAGTTACCATCCAGTCAGAAGTTGAAAACGCTTTAAGAACCTGTTTCCGGAAACCTTTTGACCTCACCGGTGCATCACGCACAGATGCAGGAGTTCATGCGCTGCAGAATTATTTTCATTTTGACTCAGATGATGATGTGTTTTATTCAACGGGGAATTTAAACAACCAAAAAAGTTTACAGCAGGCATTGTATTCACTCAATTCAATTTTACCAGGCGATATTGCAATAAAGCGGCTGTTTAAAGTTGCCGATAAAACACATTGCCGTTTCGATGCCCTTAGCAGGCAATACAAATATTATATATATCAAAAAAAAAGTCCTTTCTTAAAAGACACTGCATATTTTTATCCATATAAATTAGATTTTGAAAAATTGCAGGAGGCGGCTGCAATTATTCTTCGTACAGAAAATTTTGCTGCCTTTTCTAAAAGAAATACGCAGGTCAATAACTTCACCTGTTCGGTTTATAAAAGCGAATGGCACAAAAAAAATAATCTAACTTTTTACGAAGTCATTGCGAACCGGTTTTTAAGAGGAATGGTAAGGGGGCTTGTTGGCACTATGCTCAAAGTGGGTACCGCCAAAATTTCTTTAAATGAATTTACAGAAATTATAGAGAGTAAAAATTGTACAAACGCAGATTTCTCAGTTGCCGCCTGCGGCCTTTATTTAACCAAAGTAAATTATCACAAGTTGTAACTATTTTTTTTGATGGTAGCGGGGTTTTCAAGGAATTATTTTTACGATCGCACTTGGTCACAGCGTTCCCGGATGTTAACAAAATATCTTTAAAAATAATTTTGCAGTAAACATTATCCCACACTATCTTTGCCGTCCACTTTTGAAAAAAAGTAATAGCTCTTCTCAAAAAAATTCATCTCCACCAAAATAAATTCATCACTTTTTAAGAAAGATTTGGTGGGGTAAATAAAGGCGCTTACTTTTGCACTCCCAAATAAAAAATGGGTGGTCAAGAAAAGGCCAAAAGATCTTTGAAAGTTTGGAAGTAACAGCACAGAATTTTTTAAATTCTACAAGGTAAAGTTTAGCGTAACAAATTAGAATTTTGACGTTGATTTTCGATGAGAAAATTTATAGTCAGATCAAACAACATTTACAATGGAGAGTTTGATCCTGGCTCAGGATGAACGCTAGCGGCAGGCTTAATACATGCAAGTCGTGGGGCAGCATAGGGTAGCAATAATCTGATGGCGACCGGCAAACGGGTGCGGAACACGTACGCAAACTCCATTTAACTGGAGAATAGCCCCTCGAAAGAGTGATTAATACTCCGTAACATATTGAAGTGGCATCACTTTAATATT
>JBBSPK010000063.1:0-15557 GCA_038258875.1 Chitinophagales bacterium | reverse complement strand
TGAAATAAACGAGCCAACCCAATTACGTGAAGGAACCTCAAAACTAAATTTTACTTTCAATGATCTGCAGGGCACACCCGTATCAATTAATGATACAAAGTATAAAAATAAAGTGGTCGTTGTGCAGATTATGGGAAGCTGGTGTGCTAACTGTCTCGATGAAACGAAGTTCCTTGCTGACTATTATAAACACAACGAGGTAAGAGGCATAGAGATAATTGCGTTGGCTTATGAATTGACAGCAGATACCGGCAGGTCCAAAAAGAGCGTGGCTAAATTTCAAAAATTATTTGATGTAAATTATCCCATGCTAATTACCGGGGTTGCCGCAGGCGATGAAAGAAAGACAGAAAAAACATTGCCACAGCTCACTGCGATTAAATCTTTCCCCACAACAATTTTTATTGACAAAAAAGGAAATGTACGGGAAATACATACGAATTTTTATGGCCCTGCAAGCGGCGAATATTATGTTGCCTCTAAAAATAGATTTTATGAAACGGTTGACAGGCTCCTTAGTGAATAAGTGAAAGCAAGCCTATTGTGAATTGCGTTGCTTCAGCGGTGTGAGTTAACCAAATGACATCATTTAAAATTTCTCGCCTCTTTGCCATACCAGCACAAGACCTGCAGCTTTTACAAAATCTCCGTTTTTACTTGTTGGTAATGATGGTAAAACATTATCTTAGATTATAAATTGTCAAAAATGAAAAAGATAATGTTTGCAGTTGTTTTGATTTCTTGTATGTGCGCATGTAACTCAGAAGAAAAAAAAGATACGGAGAAAGAGAAAGTAGAAACCAATAACGCTGCGGGAGTTTCCAATGTGAATGGAAATATCCCCGATACAACAAATTCCATAGATTTAACGACTCATAGAGACTCTTCAGTAATCAAGCTTGATTCATCAAAATAGGCAAGGGACCGCCACTTAAATTTTTATTTTTTTGAGATAATCAGCATTCTCTTTTGCTGCCTGCACGGGTGTCATATTATCATAGTGTTCCTGCTCAACAATATAATATTCAAGTCCATTTTTTTTGCCAACATTTAAAATTTTCGGAAAATCAATGGCCCCGGTACCCGCGACACAGGACGCATCGTGGTCAGCAAGCGGAGCATGTTTTTTTCTATCTTTAATGTGGCATAAGCGAAAACGATTCGGATATTTTTCAAGCCATGTGATTGGGTCCGCACCGGCGGTTACTACCCAATAAATATCCATTTCAAAATCCACGAGTGCCGGGTCAGTATTTTGCATAAGAACATCTTCTGCAACAAATCCGGATTCTCTTGTTGTGAAAGCCTGGTCATGATTATGAAAAGCAAATCGTATCCCTTTACTTTTGCATGTTTGCCCCCTTTCATTAAATACATCAGCTGCTTTTTTGTAATCATCTTTATTCATGCCAGCTTCATTGGGTAAACTTGGGGCGATTAAATATTTCATCCCAATTTCCGCCGCTTCTGCAGCTTTGCGATCAAAATCTTTATTGATATCGCAGTGGCTGGAAACAATCTGCATTCCTAAATCATCCATATATTTTTTGAATTCTGTATTGGTCATTCCCCAGAACATTCCTTTAGCACCTTCAAAACTCTCCACTTGTTTGTAACCCATTCCGGAAACCTGCTTTAATACACCTTTTGGATCTGCAGGCATTGCATCACGCAATGTATATAACTGCAATCCAAAATTCTTTAGGTTTCCCGTTGCGCCGGCCTGTGCGGATGAAGAACATCCCGGGAGCTGGCCTGATATTGCTGTAATGGCAAGCCCTGCCGCCGCTTGTTTAATAAAATCTCTTCGTTTATTGCTCATAGTTAGAATGTTTATATGGATACATAATTTCGTTTACTCAAACTTTTTTATACCCGGCTTTTTTTAAAATTATACGTAAATTAAAAATGATTTTAGGGTCAAAAACCAGCGCCCATACCGTTTGCGGAAATACCGCACTTATTATTTCACGAAAAATCCTATTTGATTTAAGCCCACGCTTTATCGCCTTTGGCATACGGCACGCATCCTTCAAATTTTCCGGGTGTTTCTACATACCGCCTTGCCTGCTTACAGCCGATCTCTGAAGTAAAGTAGCCAAGGAGGGTTAGTTCTTTCATCAAACGGAAATAGTGTGAAGGATCTTCAGGTTTTTTATTTGTCATGTATTCTTTTTGCTCAGCATCAAGTTTCACCAATAAATCGTGACGTTGCTGCGGAGTGATTTTCATAAACGAATCATTATAGGTTTTGTCAGAAAAATCATCCAGCTTATTCATGCCCTCATGAAATGTCCTTTGATCTCTTTCATCGTAACAGTCATTTATCATTACTGTCATGAACTGCCCCACATTAGCAGCTTTAGCGCCGGGGGTTTTTGTTGGCGGAAGAATTGTGTCTGCAATTTCATCAAGGTATGAGACATCTTCCGGAGTAAATGTCATCGAAACACCTGTGTTACTTTTGCAACCGGCTAAAAAATAATTACTGCCTACAATAGTCCCTCCCAAAAGGAGTGAAATATATTGTACTGCTTCTCTTCTGTTCATAAGAATATTTTTAATTTTTAATTAAACATTCAGTTCAAAACCTTTGCGGTAATCTCTTTTTATAAATTGATTTACATCATCCAGGTTGGTAACTTTCATACTGTCGTTGTTCCATAACAATTCCACATAACGTCCGGGATAATCGAAGCCCTTACCGTTCTCTTTTGGCTTTCTTATATCAAAACCCCTTATGGCAAGATTAGACATCAATAATGCTTCAGTTAACGGACCTGCAATTTCAAATGGGGAGCTCAACTCCGTTTTACCATATCCTGCAATTGCACCTTCTACCCATTGGGCATAGTGTCCGTCTGCTCCGTTCGGAACCCTTGCATATGTTTGCTTTACGTTGACTTCACTGGTTCTACTTGTTGGAAGAAGCCTTGGATTAGCGCCGTAAGTTGAGGACATCATTTTTCCCTTTGTCCCGATAAATAACGTGCCGTTTCCTCCGTCTCCAAATACTTCATTAGGCCCAAGTTCCTTAGGTCTTTCAGGTTGTATACCTCCATCCATCCAGTGAACTTCTACAGGTCCTTTTGTTTTATCAGTCTTAGGAAATTTCATAATAACATGACTTGAAGGTGGACAGCTTTCCGGAAAATAGCCTCTTTGAAATTCATCTACATAAACACTGCCGACGCTGGCTTGTACCGAATTTATATATTTAAGCCCAAGCACACTGAAAGCCGGTTCTACAATATGGCATCCCATGTCGCCGAGCGCCCCGGTACCATAATCCCACCAGCCACGCCAGTTAAATGGAACAAGCTTTTCAACATAATCTTTGTATGGCGCTGTCCCCAGCCATAAGTTCCAGTCTAATTCTTTTGGAACCTCTGCCGATGTTGCAGGCCAGGGAATGCCCTGGGGCCACACAGGACGGTCAGTCCAGCAATAAACCGTGTGTACATCGCCAATGATGTCAGCATCATACCATTCTTTTAACTGTCTTACGCCATCGCCGGATGCGCCCTGGTTACCCATTTGCGTAACAACTTTAAAGCGTTTAGCCCCGTCTGTTAGAAGGCGTGCTTCGTATACATCATGCGTCAGCGGTTTTTGAACATATACATGTTTGCCGCGTTGCATGGCTGCATATGCTGCCACGGCATGATTATGATCGGGTGTGGAAACTGAAACAGCATCAAAGTTTTTAGATTCTTTATCCAGCATTTCCCTCCAGTCCTTGTAATATTTTGCCTTCGGAAAGTTTTTAATGGAATTCGCCGCCCTCCTGTCATCAACATCGCAAAGAAACGCGATATCGGCTTTGCCACTTTTAAAAAAATTGGCTATATCACTTTCTCCTTTACCGCCAACTCCAATACCTGCAATGGTTAAGCGATCACTTGGTGCGATAAACCCTTTACCACCCAAAACATGGCGGGGAACAATCATAAACCCTGCCGCTGTTATGGCAGTGTTTCTTAAAAATTCTCTTCTTGAATTCTTTCCAGGGGTGTTTTTTTCTTGCATCTAATTTTTATTTTTTTGAATCTTCAATAAGTCAATTGTTAGTAGTGAGTTATATTTATCCACATAACTATCGGAAACCTTACTCACTATTGACAACTCACAACTCACCTTCTAAATGTTTCTTTTTTTCAATTCACTTACGGCATAATCGGCAGCTCTTGCAGTCATAGCCATATAAGTAAGTGAAGGATTTACACAATTTGCTGAAACCATAAACGAGCCATCTGTTACAAATACATTTGGTGCGTCCCAAACCTGGTTCCATTTATTTAATACTGATGTTTTTGGATCTTTCCCCATACGGGCAGTCCCCATTTCATGAATACCCCGGCCAATAGTTCCGTCACCATCATGGCCTTTTACATTTTTTACACCTGCAGCCTCCAGCATTTCAATAGCATCATTCTTCATATCTACCCTCATTTTTCTTTCATTCTCCTTCCACTCCGCATCAAAGGAAATAACATTTAAACCCCACGCATCTTTTTTGCTTTTATCTAATGTCATTTTATTTTCATGGTAAGGTAATATTTCTCCGAAACCACCTACTCCCATTTTCCATTCTCCTGGCTCAGCCAAGGCATCTTTATAGTCACCACCAATATTCATTTCAGCTATACTGCGGCTCCATCCGTCACGGCTTGCACCACCTTGGTACCCGAAGCCCCTGATATAGTCCCGCTTATCACCTAAAATATTTCGAAACTGGGCAACATAAATGCCGTTGGCACGCCGCCCGTAATAATATTTGTCCTCATAACCATCAACCGTACCCGAAGCGCCGACACCAAGATGGTGGTCCATAATATTATGCCCCAACTCCCCACTGCTGCTACCTAAACCATCAGGCCATACATCAGTTGCTGAATTCATTAATATCCAAGCACTGTTAAATGACGAGGCATTTAGGAAGATAACCTTTGCAAAATACTGGTAAGTTTTTTTTGTTTCAGCGTCCAATACTTCCACACCGGTTGCTTTTTTAGTATCCTTGTCATATAAAATTTTTGTAACTATCGACCATGGGCGAACGGTTAAATTTCCGGTAGACATTGCTGCGGGAAGTGTAGAGGATTGCGTGCTGAAGTAGGCACCAAACGGGCATCCCAGCCAGCACTTGTTCCTGTATTGGCAATTGGTTCGGCCAGGCAATGGTTCCGTAATATTCGCCGTGCGGCCAATAATCATGCGTTTTGCCTTATAATGTTCATTAATTCTTGCAGCTACATCTTTTTCAACGCAATTCATTTCCATTGCCGGCAGGAAATGACTGTCGGGTAATTGCGGCAAACCTTCTTTTGAACCACTGATACCTGCGAACTTCTCAACGTAAGTGTACCATGCCTCAATATCTTTATAACGTATAGGCCAGTCTATTGCTATACCATCTTTGGCATTCGCTTCAAAACTAAGATCGCCCCAACGGTAACTTTGACGTCCCCACATGAGGGAGCGTCCTCCTACATGATAACCCCGGAACCAATCCATTCGTTTAACTTCTGTGTAAGGGCTGTCCTGGTCATTCGCCCACCAGTCAAGGTTTATTTCATTCAAAGGATAGTCCCGTTTTAAGACCGGATAATCTTTTATCATTTGTTGGGTTCTTCCCCCGCGATGTGGAAACTCCCAACTACCTTTTGTTGCGTTTACATAATCTTTTACATGTACAATGTCCTTTCCTCTTTCGAGCATAATTGTTTTAAGCCCCTTTTCAGTAAGCTCTTTTGCTGCCCAGCCACCGGAAATACCTGAACCAATAACGATTGCATCATAAGTGTTGTCTGCCATAATTCTACGGTTATTTGTTTATTTAATATTTATAAATTATCCCGATAACTATCGGGAGGCAATGGTCAATGACAAATGACTTCCTTCTATTTACATCATACATCACAGATTTCAATAGCTTCTTTTAGTGAATCTAATTTATTAGGATATGTAGGAACAAATTCCTGCGCTACATAACCTTTATATCCCGTATCAACTATCGCTTTCATCACTGCCGGGTAATACAATTCCTGTGAATTATTTATTTCATGCCTCCCCGGCACGCCACCTGTATGAAAATGTGTGATGTATTGATGATAATCCCTGATGTTTCTTATAATATCTCCTTCTTGTATCTGCATGTGATAAATGTCGAAGAGTAGTTTAAAATTTTCTGAATCAACCCGCTTACACAATTCTACACCCCACGCAGAATGGTCACACATATAATCTTTATGATCAATTTTGCTGTTTAATAATTCCATCACCATAGTAATACCATTCTTTTCTGCAAGAGGTAGAATTTTTTTTAATGCTGTAATACAATTTTTCATCCCTGTTTCATCATCCATTCCCCTTCGGTTACCGGTAAAGCAAATTAGATTTTTATATTTTGCCTTTGCCATAATAGGAATTACCTCCTCATATTCCTTTATTCTTAAACTATGTAAAGATGGATCATTTAGTCCGCGGCTTAAATCATTGTCGCCTGCAGTATAACACATTGAACTGAAAATACCGTGCTGTTGGAGTATGGGCCAGTCTTTAGGTCCTGTTAAATCGACGGCGCTGAACCCAATATCTTTAACTGCCTTGCACAATTCATCCAATGAAAGATAACTAAATGTCCACCTTGAAACTGAATGATTAATATTACCCTTCAATGTATAATTTTTTTCTTCTTCAAAATTTTTTGCAAAGGAAATTGCCGGTGCAGCAATAACTGCTGTGGTACCAAGGGCAATATTTTTTAATAAATTTCTCCGTGATTGATGTATTCCCATGTTTAGATATTCAAATTTTGATCAGGTATAGGTTTTTCATTTTTATCATTAAACGATATAGCAAACAACAGGAAGACAACCAGGGCTATGCCTGAAGGGATGATCCAGATCATTTTCCAGTCGAATGCCGTTTCCGAAATTTTGTAGGCGTCTGTTATGAGCCCTGCAATAGCAAATCCAATGAGCATTCCTACGCCATAGGTTGCGAGGGTAATAAGGCCCTGGGCAGCACTCTTGTACCTGATTCCTGCTTTGGCATTTGTATAAATCTGGCCGGATACAAAAAAGAAATCATAACAAACACCATGGAGCGCAATACCAATAATTAGCATAAAACTTAACTCGCCGGCGTTTCCATAGGCAAATAATGCGTAACGAAGTGCCCAGGCAAACATGCCAACCAATATCGTTCTCTTAAATCCGAATTTTTTAAAAAAGATAGGCAACATTAGTAGAAAAAATACTTCAGATATTTGCCCTATCGTCATCTTTCCTGTTGGGTTGGTGACTCCTATATTTGAAAGAAAGGGGTTAGCATTTTGGTAATAAAATGCCAATGGAATGCAGATAAGTATTGATGCTATAAAGAAAATCAGGAAGTTTTTATTCTGTAATAATTTTAAAGCATCCAGTCCCAGTATATCAGAAACCTTAACCTTTGTGCCTGGTAAAACTTTAGGTGGTGTTTTAGGCAATGTAAAACTAAAGAAGCCTAAAACCGCTGACGCAATTGACGCTAATAAAAAAGTATTTTTCATCATACCTGCCTTCACGTTTTCTTCTGAATCCCACAGGAACGCATAACTTATTAATAGTCCTGCGACAATCCATCCAATTGGTCCCCAAACTCTTATACTTGAAAATTCTTTTTCGGGATCTTTAATTTGGTTGAAAGAAATTGAATTCACGAGTGCCAGCGTAGGCATATATAAAATCATATAAATCAAAACAAAGGGATAGAAAGTTGATATTTCTGTAGCCGTGTACATTTGATACATCAGCACCGCACCAACAAGATGCAAAACACCCAGAATTTTTTCTGCATTAAAATACCTGTCAGCAATTAACCCTATAATAAAGGGAGCAATAATAGCGCCCCAGGATTGAGTTGAAAAAACTGAACCGCTTTGTGTTCCGGTGGCATGAAGGTTATTGAATAAAAAAGTTCCTAAAGTTACGAACCATGCGCCCCATATAAAAAATTCAAGGAACATCATGAAAGAAAGCTGCAATCGTATCGTAGATTTCATTTGCAAAAATTAATTGATTTATAATGCAATAATTAAATGTACTATTTTTAAGACAAGAATAGGTTTTAGAGATTTTTTTTTTGGGGTTTTTTTTAAAAATGTTCAAATTATTCAAATATTATTTAATATAGTTGCAAAAAAAAAAATACGATATGAGAAAACTAAGAATGGGAATGGTAGGCGGTGGTAAGGATGCATTCATTGGCGCAATCCATCGTATCGCTGCTAACCTCGATGGATTGATAGAATTATGTTGTGGTGCGTTAAGCATCAATCCTGAAATTGCCAGGGAATCCGGCAAATTATTATTTCTTCCCGAAGACAGAACTTATCTTACTTATGAAGAAATGATTACCAAAGAAAGTGCAATGCCCGCTGATAAACGAATTGATTTTATAACCATAGTTACACCCAATTTTGCACACTTTGCGCCCGCAATGATGGCACTTGAAAATGGTTTTAATGTAGTTATAGAAAAGCCGATGACCTTTACACTTGAAGAAGCAAAAGAATTGAAAAAGAAAGTAGATGAAACCGGTTTGGTCTTGTGTCTTACGCATACCTATTCAGGATATCCAATGGTGAAGCAGGCCAAAGCAATGATTAGAGAAAATGCTTTGGGAAAAATCAGGAAAATTTATGTTGAATACCCGCAGGGATGGCTTAGTAAATTAAGCGAGCGTGAAGGCAATGCCCAGGCCGCGTGGAGAACAGATCCAAAAAAATCGGGTAAGTCCGGTGCAATGGGTGATATCGGCACACACGCCGCTCATCTTGCAGAATATATTTCAGGACTAAAAATTACAAGGCTTTGCGCCGATTTAAATATAGTTGTTGAAGGAAGACACCTTGATGATGATGGAAATGTTTTATTAAAATTTGAAAAAGAAGCATCCGGAGTTTTAATTGCAACCCAGGTTGCAGCAGGTGAAGAGAATGCGCTTAAGATTAAAATTTATGGAGAAAAAGGTGGACTTGAGTGGGCACAGCAGGAACCTAATACGCTGCTGGTAAAATGGCTTGATAAGCCGACAGAGATTTTACGTGCAGGCTCAAATTATACAAATGTATTAAGCAGCTATGCTACTCAAAATTGCAGAACCCCTGGCGGCCATCCGGAAGGTTACCTTGAAGCTTTTGGAAATATTTACCACAACTTTGCACAAACATTATTATCCAAAATGGAGGGGAACGAGCCCACAAAAGAAATGCTGGATTTTCCGGGAGCAAATGACGGCGTAAGAGGAATGGCTTTTATTGAAAATGTCGTAGCATCGGGGCAATCGAAAGAAAAATGGACGGATTTTATAGTGTAAGAAAATTAATTTCTTATCATTTTCTATCTTTTAGTTCCGTTCCTCAGGAACGATTCATAGGTAGGAAAAAAGAAATTAATAGTTTCGTTCCGTAGGAACGATTGCTGCTCCCAGATTATATACGAAAATATCGGACATGCCAAACAGTTATACACAGATTCACATTCAATTTATATTTGCTGTAAAAGTTAGATTAGCAGTGATAGGAAGTGAATGGAAAGATAGGTTGAATCAATTTATAACAGGTATTTTCCAGCATAATAATCATAAAATGCTTCAGATAAACAGCATGCCTGATCATATTCATATTTTTATTGGCATGCGACCTCATCAATCTATTTCGGCATTGATTCAAAATGTAAAGACTGAAAGCAGCAAATGGATTAAAGTACAAAATTTTTGTCATTATAATTTTGCATGGCAGGAAGGCTACGGTGCCTCTTCTTATGCAAAAAGCCAGGTACCAAGTGTTATTCGCTATATTCAAAACCAGGAGATACATCACCGAAAAGAAACATTTTTAGATGAATACAAAAAATTTTTTAATTGCATTTGGGGTTGAATGGAATGAACAATATATTTTTAAAGAATTGGAATAGCACCATGCGTTCCTATGGAACGCAGAAATGATGGATTGTTATTTGCTACCGATGAATTGTTCCTGACGGAACAGGATATCCTAAAATCATTAGGTAAGAAATTATAAACTTAATAGTATTGACATCACACACATGAAAACAATTAAAGGCCCGGGAATTTTTATTGCACAATTTATAGGTGATACAGCTCCCTATAATGATCTCAAAAGTATTTGTCAATGGGCAAAGAATCTTGGATTTACCGGCGTTCAACTTCCAACGCTAGACGACAGGTTTATTGATTTGCAAAAAGCCGCTGAGAGTAAGACTTATGCTGATGAATTAAAAGGAAACGTAAATGAGTGTGGTTTGGAAATAACGGAATTATCAACTCATTTGCAAGGCCAGCTTGTGGCGGTCAATCCTGCTTACGATATTTTATTTGATGGGTTTGCCCCTGAAAAATTTCGCAAAAATCCAAAGGCAAGAACAGAGTGGGCTGTTCAACAAATGAAATATGCAGCTAAGGCTTCACAAAATTTAGGATTAAATGCGCATGCGACCTTTAGCGGTGCATTGCTATGGCACACATTTTATCCGTGGCCGCAACGGCCGGCCGGCCTTGTAGACGAAGGTTTTAACGAACTGGCTAAAAGATGGCTACCTATTTTAAATGAATTTGATAACTGCGGTGTGGATGTTTGTTACGAAATACATCCCGGTGAAGATTTGCATGACGGAATTTCTTATGAAATGTTTTTAGAAAAGGTAAATAATCATTCAAGGGCATGCCTGCTGTATGATCCATCACACTTTGTTTTGCAGTGCCTCGATTATCTCGGGTATATTGATAACTATCATTCACGCATACGTGCTTTTCATGTAAAAGATGCGGAATTTAACCCGACGGGAAAGCAGGGAGTTTACGGAGGCTATCAAAATTGGATCGACAGGGCCGGCCGTTTTCGATCGCCCGGTGACGGGCAGGTAGACTTTAAATCAATATTCAGTAAACTTGCCGCTTATGACTATCCCGGCTGGGCAGTTATGGAATGGGAATGTTGTTTAAAGGATTCTGAGGCAGGTGCAAAAGAAGGAGCGGAGTTTATCAAAAAAAATATAATCCCTGTTACTGAAAAGGCATTTGATGATTTTGCCGGAACTGTAAAAGATGAAAAACTGATTGGTTCTGTATTAGGACTTTAAATAATTTTTCTCACTTTATATGAGCTACATTGTAAACCTTTTAATCATTAATCATGACATACAAAAAAATTATTCTTTTTTTATTTTTTACAATTCTATTCACCGGTTATAGTTTTTCTCAAATGAATACTCCTTCCAATACCCTCACACCAAAAGAAAAAAGCGAAGGCTGGCAATTATTATTTGACGGTAAAACAACAAATGGATGGCATACCTACGGGAAACAAACTGTGGCAAAAGCCTGGAGTGTGCAGGATAGCGCTTTTTACCTGGATGCCGAAAAAAAGAAAGGCCTGGGTGATGCTGAAGGTGGGGACCTTGTTACGAATGATGAATTCGAAAATTTTGATTTAAAGCTGGATTGGAAAATCGGGCCAAAAGGAAACAGCGGCGTTATATTCTACATACATGAAGATACCGCCAAATACCATGCAACGTATATGACAGGTCTTGAAATGCAGGTATTGGATAACGGTACGCCTACACGCAGGGGGCATGATGACGCAAGACTTTACACACACCGGGCGGGCGACCTGTACGATTTAATTGCATCAAAAGATTTGGCACATCCACAGGGTGAATGGAACCATGTAGAAATAATTTGTGTAAATGGTAAACTCGATTTTTACATGAATGGAGAACACTCCCTGTCAACAAGTTTATGGGATGACAACTGGAAACAAATGGTTGCCATCAGTAAGTTTAAAGACATGCCTGGCTTCGGAACTTTTAAAAAGGGAAAAATTTCATTACAAGATCATGGCGAAGATGTATGGTTTAGAAACATACGTATTAAAAAGCTGTAGTATAATCACCTGATCCTTGTAACCCTTAAATAATCCAGCATTGCCTGGTTAATATCAACATTCATATTTTCATTGGAATGCTCATATGAAAGTGTAATCGTGTGATTTCCTTTTTTAAGCAAAATATGAACGGGATTACTAAAGCCCCAATTCGACCACTCATCTACACCTCTTTGAGGGAATACAAAAGTGCCGGCTCTGCTCTTATCAACCTTCAGGGTTCGTATTGCACATTTATTTTCAGTGTTCGTTGGTCCATTGCCGTTAGCATAACGAAAATCCAGGGCATACATTCCATCTTCGGTCACAGTAACCGGGATATTTAATTTCGTATTTTTCTGTTTAGTAATCTCCACGAATCCTTTTCCCGAAAATCCCTTGTAAGGAAGATTGTCAGGCTCGGTGAAATCTTCTGTTTCATAAGAAGATACATTGTTCGCAGGTGCAACTACCAAAGGTTCGCTTGCAAATGACTCATAACCCTTTTCGTCAATTGCAATCACCTGGTATTCTGAATAACCTTGGTCCTCAACTGAAATACTGGTCTCATGGGTTGTTGAAATTTCCTTTCCATTTTTTAAAACTTTGTACCTGGTTGCCTCGTCCAATGCCGGCCAGGACAATTTATTGCCGGCAAGAACAGGTGAAGGTGCAACTAAAGAAGTATGATTGGCTAATTCATTTATTTCGCCGCCGGGCTTATTATTTTCCAAAATAATTTTTATGGAATGATTGCCTTTAAGAGTTGCAGGAGCAAATGCTCTCGGTACGACTTTTCCATCCAGTGAGAAAGATTTTATTTTATTTCCATAACCTTCCATCTCAATATTCAGTTTGGCATTTCGATAGTTGAAATTCGTAAGAGTTCTTTTTCCTTTAAGTTCGAACGGCACAAATGGCGCAAAATTTAGACCACCAGGATCAAAGTGAATTCCAAATATTATTTTATGTATGAGGCTTAAGCTTCCCGAAAGGCTCCAAAGCATGTTACTGGAATTTATTTGTGTGCCTTTATAGTCCCCGTTGTCTGCCACAAAATTTTCTTTGTTGGTTACGAACAAAGCAGCAGGCCTGTAAATGGCGCTTATACTTTGCAGAACAGATTTTTCATTGCCCGCCCTGGCTGAAGCGAGCGCCCAGTAGGATTGTACGAATGGCCATACCGCGTTGTTATGATAAGGCGGAATATTGGGAATCTGCGGAAAAATACACGATATGCCAAAAGACGTTACAGGTGTTTTGCTAATAATATTTTTCCCCCTTTCTTCATCTGCGATACCAAACAAAACACATAATGCTTCGCCCAGCGCTTCCGATTTCGGGGAAAGTATTTTGAAATTTCTACCATATAAATATTGGCCATAATATCCTTTATCATTCATCCATAAATGATTGTTTATCCCATTTTTTATTTTTTCTGCTACAGCTTTATATTTTTTTGCATCTCCTTCGCTATTTAATAAGGAAGCCATTTGAGATAACACTATGTTTGCTTCATAGTGTGCCGCGTTCGTTCCTAAATTTTCCGATTCAAAAATATCGGCAGGCTGCATCCATTTTGGATAGGTTTGTTCTCTCCAGTCAAGAAACGAAGATTCACCCCTAGCCATTCCCGTTATATTATCATATGCGTTCAATATATCATCATCAACGGAATTTTTAATAATGCCGTACGCCTCACGAAGCCAATCCATATCACCGGTTGCTTTATATAACTCCCATGCCGCGACTGCCCAAATCATCCTGTCAGTTGATACAGGGTAGGCACCTCCTGTGCCGGTATCCTGGATAATTTTCCCATTTTTTACTTTTCGCATTAAGCTATATTGGGCAACTTTTGGCTGTAAATAAGCCATTGATAAAATAATGCTGTAACTAATATCACGTGTCCATACGCCTGCCCATTCTTTTCCCGTTCGAAAGGTGCTGTCTGGTTCAATGGCTCTTTCCATTTCCTCCAAAGCCATTTTATAAATCGCATCTGAAATCAAATATTCTGAATGATATTGCGGTGCATCGGAAATATTTTTGGTTAACTTCCATGAGGAAGCAAGGTCTTTTTCTTTTTTTGTCTCATTTAAAATAACAGTTGCTTCATAAATACCGTCACCGTCGGGATCTTTCATTTCCAGGTCGGGATGATGAACAAGGTTGTCAAAATCCCATATAAGAGGTGCGGCACTGCCGGCAATATATATAGCCTTAAAGTCTTGCTGATAAATTTTATTACCATCAAAAGTCGTAAAGAAGCCATCCTTTTTAAAGGCATTTAAGACTTTATTCATATCAAGGCGAATGGTAAATTTTGTATCTGCCGAAAGGTAAGTACCTGCGGGAATTTTTGTTGCATCAATGTGTTGTTCACCAAATTTTATAACCGGTGTTTCACAGGTACCATTGGTTGCAATACAATTAAAATGATGGTCGGTACCCGATTTCATTTCATTATCTTTTCCATTAATGCTAAACTTAAAATTAATTACCGGGCTCTGGAACTCATTGGCAGGGCTTTGATAATTTGAAACTATTTCATCTGCTGATAAGGCCCTTGCAACAAAATTTCCCTGGATGATGCTATCCGCATAAACAGCGAAAGATTTATTTTGCCAGAGTGGTTTTTGTTGCGCCATAGAATCCGAGAAAAAAAGTATCATTAAAATTAAAACGCCGGAGAGTTTTATGTAATTCATTTGCTTAAATTAGCAGATAAAGATAAAGGGTTATAAAATTTTCTTTCAAAGTACCTTTAAAAATCGCTTTTAAAGCCTAACTTGAAATAGATTACCTTGAGAATAACGTTTTTGATCTTTGCTTACTTATTTAGAAGCGGTTGCTTATGAATACTAATTACTGGAATATTATGATTGATGGTGATAAAGAGGCTTTCCTGTCTATTTATCACACGTACTACAGGCCACTTTTTTGCTATGGTTTTAAATTAACGGCCGATAAGGAATTGACCAAGGATTGTATCCAGGAGTTATTCCTGGATGTTTGGAAAACAAGATCAACATTAAACAAAGAAGTTACTAACATTCAATCTTATCTTTTTACCTGGCTTCGAAGAAAAATCAGTCGCAAACAATTCCGGGTTATAAAAGAAAGAACTTACCAAAGGTCTACGGAAGCTATTGAAGAAAAGGAATTAGGTTACGAGGAACTACTGATTGCTTTTCAACAAACAGAAGAAAATAAAGAACAGCTTTCCAGGGCGCTTAGCAACCTTACAAAAAAGCAATTAGAAATTATCAGGCTGAAATTTTTTGACAATTTAAGCTATACAGCTATTTCACAAAAGACATCTCTTACAACACGCACTGTGTATAATATTGTATACGAAGCTATAAATCGCTTACGGGAATCTATGACGGTACTCTTGTGAGAAACCGATTTTTGTTTTTACTCTTCACTTAACTGTTTTATTCCCCGTAAAAAAAAATAAAAAATCCGGTAAAAATGCAGAGTTGTGTGCACTAGCTTATAGACGATTGCATTTGAAAAAATTCAAAGCGTTATTCGACGCCTCCTTGAGTAAAACGTAACAACACAAATTATTATGGATAAATCCATGGAAAATTACCAGGTTGAAGATTTTATTTCA
>JBBSPK010000062.1:0-15856 GCA_038258875.1 Chitinophagales bacterium | reverse complement strand
TTGATGTAATGATGCCCGGGAAAACGGGTTTTGAGGTGTGCCAGGTATTAAGAACACTGCCTGCGTTTGAAAATACCATCATTATATTCTTAACGGCACTTAATGATGACAATACAGAAATTAAGGGTCTTGAAACAGGCGGCGACGATTATATTACAAAACCTATAAGTCCTAAAGTTTTAACCAGCAGGGTTAATGCGCTTTTCAGGAGAATCATTAAGGAAAGCGGAAGCGTATTACAAATTGGCGACCTCACCATAGATCGCGAAAAATATGTTGTTACATCTCACAATGAAGAAATAGTTTTAGCGAGAAAGGAATTTGAATTACTTGCGTTACTGACGTCAAAACCTTCCAAAGTGTTTTTAAGAAACGAAATTCTGCATAAAGTATGGGGCACAGATGTTATAGTGGGTGACCGCACCATTGATGTTCATATAAGAAAGATAAGACAAAAACTGGGTGGCGATTATATTACCACTGTTAAAGGAGTTGGCTATAAATTCCAGGCCTGAACGCTTCATAATAATAATAAAGCATAGGAGATTCCGTTAAGTAACTTTCACAATTACTTCTATCTTTAGTGGTTAAATTTGACCAATATTAAAACGATCTCTATGAAAAAACTTATTACGTCTTTCTCTTTTGTATTTGCTTTTGTTTCCTTGTTTGCCCAAAACGATTCTTCCGGAAGTTTAAACGGGATGTTTAAAAAAGCCAGTTCACTGTTCGGGAAAAAATCTTCAGGCAATTCTTCCTCAAACTTATCAAGCAGCGAAATTGTTTCAGGGTTAAAAGAAGCCCTTTCAATAGGAGCACAAAAAAGCGGCGATAAATTATCTGCCACAGATGGTTTCTTTAAGGATGCAGCCGTAAAAATATTGTTACCCGAACAAGTACGTGAGGTAGAAAGTAAAATGAGGATGCTCGGGTTGGGTAAAACTGTTGATAATGCCGAATTAAGCCTTAACCGTGCCGCTGAAGATGCATCAAAAGCTGCGGCACCAATTTTTTTGAGCGCTATTAAAAAGATGACAGTTACAGATGCGCTTAATATTTTACGGGGAAGCGATACTGCTGCTACTGGTTATTTAAGAAAAACTACTTCACCCGAATTAATCACGGCCTTTCGACCAATCATTGAAGAATCACTTAAAAAAGTAGATGCTACCAAATACTGGAAAGATGTTTTCAACACCTACAATAAATTTACCTCCAACCCGGTTGATACCGACATTAATAGTTACGTAACCACCAAAGCACTTGATGGAATATTCTATTATGTTGCACAGGAAGAGATCGGTATAAGAAAAAATCCTGCGGCGAGAGTTACTGATATTTTGAAAACTGTTTTTGGATCTAAGTAATAACGGCGATATACATAAGTGTACTGAAGAATAGAAAAATTAAGAACTTTACCTGCATTCGCCGCAAACCCCTTTTACCACCATTTCTGTATGTTGAGGAGTAAACCCTTTTGGCAATTTTACAGCAGGAATATTTACATCATCCAGGCAAATCGTTTTACTGCACTCATCACATATAAAGTGAACATGATTATCGTGATGATGACCTGGTGCGCAATCGTTTTTACATAGGGCGTATTTAATAGAATTATCGGTTGTAGGAATAAGATGGATAATTCCCCTTTCTACAAAAGTTTGCAGGGTTCGGTAAACAGTAACCCGGTCAAATGATTCTCCTGTATTTTTTTCAATATCTGCATGAGATAAAGCGTTACCATTAGCCAGGAAATATTCGAGAATTCTTAACCGGCTACCGGTAATGCTTAACCGATTTTGCTTTAATATGTCTTTGACCTCATGTGCCATATTATGCATGGTTATTATTAAATAGTGAATGATTAAAGGTGCCTTTATCAGTCGGCTCTTTCAATAATTTTTCTATGTCTTTTTCGAGGCGCTCAAGTTCATCAGGTTTCAGCCCATCATAAATGCCCCGCACTCTTCGCTGTTTGTCGATTAAGGAAAAAAACTGCGTGTGAATAAAATGATCTTTTACATTTACGCTGTTATTTTTAACATTGTCCAGGAGATATACCTGGGCCATTTTATACAGTGAATCTTTTGTACCCGTGACAAAATACCACCTGGCTGCAAAATCCGGGTTCGTTCCAATAAGTTTTTTTTCGTAGGCTTTCATCAGGGGAACCGAATCTGTTTCAGGCATAGAGGTATGAGAAACGATTGCAAAATCATTTTCATTTTCAAACTTGTCATAAATAGTTTTCATATTCGCATTCATCTTGGGGCAAATTCCTTTACAGGTTGTAAAAAAATATTCTGCTACATACACTTTCCCATCAACATTATGCTGGTTTACTTCATGATCGTTTTGATCAATAAATGAAAAATCCTGCACGTAGTTCAATACAGGAAGTTTCACTTTATAATAATCTGTTCCTGCAAAAAGAAGAAAATAGAATGCCACCATAAGCACAATAAAAAAACCTCCCAGCCATAATAACTTCTTTTTCATAAATTATAAGTTAACAAATTTTTGCCGCATGCACATTTTAATGAAATGTAAAATTACTTTAGAATAAAAAAGATTTTGTAAATAATTGCATCATTGTTGCAAAATTACTATTTTTGTGAACATGATTCAACTAATAAAGCGCATTAATTGGGATTTTATGGGAATGATAACTTCCATAGCCTGTGCTGTTCATTGTGCCATCCTGCCCTTAATAATTACTTCGCTCCCTGTATTTGGTATAAATATTATAAATAGTTCTCCTTTTGAATGGATGATGATTGGTATTGCATTTATTGTCGGGTGCTATGCTTTGGCTCATGGTTACCAGCGTCATCATAGAAATCTGAAGCCATTACTAATTTTTACGACAGGGTTTATTTTTTTAATTCTCAAGCAGGTTTTTTATAAACATGAATTTATTTTTCTTGCTCCCGCAGTTGCCCTGATCTTGTATGCTCATTTCCTGAATTTTCGTTATTGCGCACAATCCAGGGTTTGCGATACAGCTTCGCATTAATAATTTAATTCAGTATTTTGTTGCGGTAAATTCTTTCGCATGAGAAAATTTCTTTCTGCAGTAATACTTATGTTTTCCTTCACTTCATTCGCTCAACCAGTTGATGAAATAAGCATCCGTAATATTTTAAGTACACAGGAAGCTGCCTGGAATTCAGGTAATATTGAGAATTTCATGAAAGGTTATTGGCAAAATGACTCACTGATGTTTATTGGCAAATCCGGGGTTACTTACGGCTGGCAAAAAACACTCGATAACTATATAAAAAATTATCCTGACACAATAGCGATGGGAAGGCTTTCCTTCAATTTGCTTGAATTTAAACACCTGTCTCCCGTTTATTATTTTGTTGTTGGCAAATGGCATTTAGAAAGATCTATAGGAAATCTTGAAGGGCATTTTACTTTACTATTCAGAAAGGTGAATGGGCACTGGTTTATAATTGCTGACCATAGCAGTTGATCAGTCAGCTTAAAAATTCCATTTCTTTTTTAAATACCAAATAAGAAGCAACAGCGTCACGATAAACCATGCATAAAAAATAAAATTTCCTGTTGAAGGACTGGTTTCAAAAAAGCCATAATTGAACCCAATACCAATTGTTGAATTTATCAATAACCACAAAAGTGTCATTGAAATAGATGAGATGATTTTGGATAGATAACTTTTAATATCAGGTTCCATTTCACTCATTTTCAAAAAATTAATTTTTAAAACGATACTTAATTATTTCAGCAGGAAGTTTTCAAACTCAATGCTGTCGCCAGAAAACACATTGAAATCAACGGGTGTTTTTATTCCATTAACTCTTCCACTTTCATTGTGCTGCCAAAAAACCCATTTACGTAAAATCCTCGGTTTTTCGGGTTGCAAATAATGCGCAATCCATATAGGATAATCATCAAAATCGGGTTGAAGGTATGTTTTATAAAAGTCAATGTTTGTATAAATAACAGGTTTTATTCCATATTGTTTTTCGATGGCGAGCAGCCATTCCTTTACGCCTTTTTTTATTTCAGTCGCTTGTCTTCCGTATGCCTGCTCAACATCCAGCACGGGCGGCAGATCACCCTTTTTTAGATTTACTATTTCTATGAAATTGCTTGCTTGTTTTTTTCCACTTTTGCCCGCAATAAAAAAATGATATGCGCCTTTGCAAATATTTTGCTCTTCGGCCTTAAGCCAGTTACGCCTGAATTGCTCATCTACATTACCAACTCCCTCCGTAGCTTTTATAAAAGTAAACCTGATTTTTAGGTTGCCATCTTCCATTTCTTTTACTTCTTTCCAGTTTATGGTCCCCTGGTAACGACTCACGTCGATACCATGTATTTTAAAGCCGGATGGCACCGTAATTTGAAAACCAGGATAAAATATTTCAGATGGAGTAATAAAAAAATTAACCGCATAATATGCCGCCACACATGCGATGAAAAGCCAAAAAAATATTTTGAAAAGATAAATAGAAGAACGTTTCTTTTTTCTTGCCACAGGGTTTTTTAATTCAGGTGCAATAATACTTCTGAAATTATTGTTTCAAAATCTTTTTTATAAAACTGAATTTATTGCCCGCTACAATTTTAAGAAAGTAAACACCCGGTGGAAATGGTGGAAGCTTTATTTCTGAATAGAAAGATCCGTTAATGATAATATTTTTTTGAAACAATAACTGGCCTTGCATATTAAAAATTTTTATCCTTCCATTCTGCTCCGTAAAATTATGCAAGTACAAATAGAAGCCGTTAATAAAGGGATTGGGAAACACCTGTACAATATTTTTGCCGGGTATATCATCACTTACTTTGTTCGAAATATTATTTTTTGTGGTTAGCCATATTTTAGGATCTATAATAACGGTGTCGGCAGTAAACCCTATATCCTCAAAAAATATTTCGCCATTACTTGTATTATCAACAACAATCGTTTTTTCCTGCGTCGCATTCTTAAATTGTAGAGCAACCGGCAATGCAAAAAATCCTACTGACGGGTGTGATGTTGCCTGGCTCATTTTTATCTTAACATAGCCATTTCCTATCTGGGTCCATTCAACATTGTAGGAAGGGTAGCCCTGGCCATAAAACCAATCCTTAAAAAATTGTTCGAGATTGATACCGCTTACTGCCTCAAGATTTCTTCGCAGGTCTTCAGTTTTTGCAAAACCATAACTTAAGGAGGGGTCATTTAAATATTGTCGTATTCCTTTAAAAAAAATACTGTCGCCAAGCTTCCAACGAAGCATCAGCAATATATGGGAGCCCTTAAAATAGGAAAGCCTCGAGTCAAATATGCGACTAACATTTGTTGTATCATCCACCCATACAGATCCGCCAGGAAGAGAGGTAATAAAGTTATTCTCATGCTGTCGGTTAGTGTCGACCATTTGAGGATTTTTTCTTTCATAATCCATTACGGACAAATAGGTAGCGAAGCCTTCATTAAGCCAGATATCCTCCCAACTTCTGCAGGTAATCTTATTTCCAAACCAATGATGAGCAAGTTCATGCGCCATGAGAACTTCTTTCGGCGATACAATGAATGTCGAAGTTTGGTGTTCCTGCCCGCCATTCCACCCAAACTGAACGTGGCCATATTTTTCTTTAATAAACGGGTAATCACCAAAAACGCTGCTGAAATATTGCATGGTTCCTAAAATCGATGGTGTGTTTGTCTTAAAGGCGTTGACGCTTTCCGGGTAGCAAAGAGTCTGCATTGGAAGCATGGTATTCCCTATCAGAACACTATCATTCAATTCAGTATAGTTCGTTACAGCCATGCAAACTAAATAGGTTGCGATAGGGTACCGATGTTTCCAATGGGTAATTTTATCAGGGCCGGAAATCGTTTCACTTTGTCTTAATCCATTCGAAGCAGCGGAATATTGGGAAGGATTTGTAATTATGACGTCTATAGAATCTGCTTTGTCATCCAGCCCATTCTTACAGGGCCACCAATCCCGGCTTCCAAATGGTTCACTTAATGTCCATATTATAGGGATAGAGTGGTGCACGGAATTTACAAATGAACCAAGCCCATTATTTGGCGGAGCCCCCCGGTAATATATGGTTACAGAATCAAGTATACCTGCGGCTTCTGTAACATCAAAATTTATTGTAATTGTATTATTAAGGTGCCCGAAAGAAAGTGTTTTATCCCTTTGCTTTACACTGTCGACAGTAAGAGAGTCTAATAGATCAAACGAAATACTATCAGCCGGGGAAGTAATTTTAAAATACGAAGTTACTTGCCCGGTTATATATCTTACCGCCGGGTCAACCTTCCATTCGCACCGGTAATAGGTAATATCAAAATTTGAAGAAGCTGATGAAGCGTTTTCGTTGGTAAAAAGTCTTGAATTTGCTTTACCTTCCGACAATGCGATGTTATTTATTGAGCCAAAGTAATCCACATTTTTCTGAGCATAAGTATTTGATATAAAACAAATTAGAATTAATATAATTCTTTTCATACATATTTCTTTAACGACTTTTTAACCCTAAACCTTGCATCTCAGTGTTTTCGGTATTATGTTTGCACTTCCTACCGAGAAATTTGAATGTTATTCCATTAAGACAAACAATTTCCTATCCTTTTATTGGTTTTTTGAAAATTTATTGATTACCAGGTAATCATCAATTCAAACTTTTTATTCTCAATATCTATTGAGGATTCAAACAAAATCAAAATTTTCAAAATACAAGTTACACTCTGAAATTAAAATAAGTTGTAATGATGAAATCTATACAGTCAAAAATTCTGTTGACGCTAATTATTGGGTTTTTTATAGTTGGCTTCACTACTTCGGCAAAATCTCTCATAGGGTTTCCAGGCGTTGTTCCGGTTGAGCCGGAAACTGAACTACCGGTAGAAGTCAACCCTCTATCAGTTGTATATCCTTCTGCCTTTCAGGATTACAGGAAACAAACCAAAGAGTACGTTAAAGCTTTTAGTAAAAACAAACGCGATTATATCATTCATATTTTCTCTAAGGGTAAAAAGTTTTTCCCAAAAGCTATTTCAATATTAGGTAAATATGAAGTTCCGTTGGAATTGCAGATGATTCCCGTGTTGGAATCAGAATTTACTGCAAACGCGGTATCTCCGGCGGGTGCGGTTGGTTACTGGCAGTTTATGAGCGTTCTTGCAAAGGAATATGGCTTACGGATAGACGGTAAATATGATGAACGCAAAAATTTTTCAAAATCAACTGCCGCAGCTGCAAAATTTTTTCGCGACCAGCTTGAATATTTTGATGATGACCTTTTGCTATGTGTGGCAGCCTATAATTGCGGACCTGGCCGTGTTCGTTCTTCTATTAAAAAAAGCGGAAAGGCAGATGCGAACTATTGGGATATTAAGAAATATCTTCCCGCTGAAACAAGGAAATTTGTAATGAATTTTATCGCTTTTAATGTGATTGCGGCTAATTACGAAAAATTTCTGAATAAAGAATTGAACTTTAATGAGCCTCCATTAATACAGGTTGCTGTTAACGACGCTGTCAAAGATTCAACCGTTAAACCGGACTCAATCCCCACAATAGTACTAAGCACAAAATAAGTACCTTGATTTAGTTGCTGTACATTTGTAGCCGCATGCCAGGAGTAAATTATAATGACAGCATAAATTTTTTGCGAAAGCTTACCATAAGAAGACTATGGAATGCCACTAAAGTACTTTCCAGCTTTTATATTAGTAGGATTTTTGGTAAACCGGTTCAGTGGGGGCTTCCTATTTCAATCTCATTTGAACCTACGACGTCATGTAACCTACGGTGCCCTGAATGTCCAAGCGGCCTTCGTGCCTTTACAAGGCCCACGGGTATGTTGAAGAAAGATTTTTTTAGTCAGACAATTGATGACATTTACAAGGATATTCTGTATCTCATATTTTATTTCCAGGGAGAACCTTATTTGAATAAGGATTTTTTGGAAATGGTGAAATATGCATCTGCGAAGGGACTGTATACTGCTACATCTACCAATGCTCATTACCTAACCGATGAGGCTGCCCGAAAAACGGTGGAAAGTGGCCTTGACCGGCTTATAATCTCTATCGACGGTACAACACAAGACGTATATAAACAATATCGTGTTGGGGGTAATATTAATAAAGTAATTGACGGTGCAAAAAATATTGTAAAGTGGAAAAAGGAATTGAATAGCAAAACGCCATTTGTATTTTTTCAATTCCTGGTGGTTAAGCCAAATGAGCACCAGATAGAAAATATAAAGAAACTTGCTGCAGAAGTAGGGGTGGATGAAGTGCGGTTTAAAACAGCACAGATATATGATTATGTAAATGATCCAAATCAACTGATTCCTGTTAATGAAAAATTCAGCCGGTATAAAAAAACTAAGGAAGGAAGGCATGTCGCTAAAAACAAACTCGCTAACCATTGCTGGAAATTGTGGCAGGCTAATGTAATTACCTGGGATGGAATTGTAGTTCCATGTTGCTTCGACAAAGATGCCGCCCATCGCCTCGGAAATTTGCAAATGCAATCATTTAAAGAAATATGGCGTAACGATAATTACAAACAGTTCAGAAGAGAACTGATGACTAGCCGCAAGAACATTGATATATGTGCCAATTGCAGTGAGGGTGTTTCTGTCTGGAAAGATTAAGCTTTTCAATTCTCCTCAAAATTTCAAAAATATATATAGTAGTTTTATTTAATGACAGAAGGCTTCAATAACCGTTTACGCCAGGTAATTCTATTGGGGGTAATTATACTTATTGGTATATTAATGCTCCAGCATTTTTATATTTTTTTACCCGGGGTTTTAGGGGCTATAACCTTGTATATTTTAAGCCGTAAAACATATTTTCGTCTTATAGAAAAAAAGAAATGGCGCCCGGGATGGACTGCATTCCTTTACATTTTTGGTTATACAATTATTATTTGCCTCCCGGTATATTTTGCCGTAGTACTAGTTACCCCAAAGCTAATTGCTCTTTTCAATAATCCCGTTCAACTAATAATAGCGGTGAAGGGGTTTTCCAGCAGAATACAGGATATCACCGGTATGGAATTTTTCAATACTGATAGCATAAAAAATGCAACCCAGCAATTGGCAGGTAAATTTCCTCAATTACTCACAGGAACTGCAAATTTTCTTACCAATTTAATACTTATGTTTTTTGTGCTGTACTATATGCTGGTGCACGGTCCCGAAATAGAAAAGTACGCAAATGATTTTATTCCATTAAAAGCGACGAATCGGGCAATGCTGAGTGCTGAAACCGATATCATGATAAGAGCAAATGCTATAGGAATTCCTTTGCTTGCAATTATACAAGGCCTCGTGGCAACATTAGGTTATGGCATTTTTGGTGTAAAAGATTTTGGGCTGTGGGGCTTTCTAACCGGTGTTGCATCTTTAATACCAATCGTGGGAACGGCACTCATATGGATTCCTCTTATGGTATATCTTTTAACGATTGACCATGTTTGGCAGGGTGTGGGCTTGGCTATTTACTCGTTGGTCGTTATTAGTAACATAGATTATGTTGCACGCGTAACCCTGCTTCGTAAAATTGGAGACGTACATCCGATCATTACTATTTTTGGAGTTATTGTGGGCTTGAGTATGTTTGGATTTTTGGGATTGGTATTTGGCCCGTTGCTGATAAGTTACTTTATTGTTTTGATTCGCATCTATCGAAATGAATTTAACAATATACCGATAACTCCATTGCATCATGAGAAAGAGGAATGATTTTTTCTTAAATACCCTTAAGTTCGAAAAAGTACCAGGCGATCTTCTTATTAAAATCATAAATATTTATATACTGGTCAAATAAGCCCAGATACTGCCGGTTTAAAAAATGGTTTCCGTAAATTAGCCCCCTTTACAATTACAATTCATGAAGAAATACCTCTATTGCCTCTCCATATTTTTCGCTATTTCATTATTTCAAACACTCACTGCACAGCCTAAATACGAATTTCGGGGCGTGTGGGTAGCAACTGTTGATAATATAGATTTCCCTTCTATAAAATATCTAAGCAGTGAAAGTCAAAAGGCAGAATTTATAAATATCCTGGATATGCATAAAAGAAATGGAATGAATGCAGTTGTTGTACAGGTAAGGCCTGCTGCCGATGCATTTTACCCATCTCAATATGAGCCTTGGAGCGAGTGGCTTACGGGTACCCAGGGCAAGCCACCATCTCCTTATTATGACCCGCTGGAATTTATGATAACGGAGACTCATAAACGCGGAATGGAATTTCATGCATGGATGAATCCATACCGGGCAGAATTCAGTATTGGGAAATCATCAATTTCACCAACGCATATTACAAAAATTCATCCTGAATGGTTTATCGATTATGGAGGAAAAAAATATTTTGATCCCGGGAATAAAGAAGCTCAAAAATTTGTAACTAACGTGGTTAAAGATGTTGTAAGCCGTTATAATATTGATGCAATACATTTCGATGATTATTTTTATCCTTACCGTATTGCCGGTAAAGAGTTTGATGACCTTGCATCATTTAGAAAATATGGAAACGGTATGGATAGGGAGGAGTGGCGCAGGAGCAACGTTGACTCTATTATTGTTATGCTCAGCAAAACTATAAAGGAAGAGAATTTATTTTGCAAATTTGGTATTAGTCCGTTTGGCGTATGGCGTAATATTGATAAAGATCCAGAAGGTAGTAATACCAGGGCCGGGCAAACAAATTATGATGATTTGTATGCAGATATTTTATTATGGCTTAAAATGAAATGGATTGATTATGCAGCGCCACAATTGTATTGGGAGTTTGGTCAAAAACAGGTAGGCTATGAAGTGCTTATTGACTGGTGGGCAAACCATTCCTACGGAAGACAATTGTATATCGGCCAGGGAATATACAGGGCTTTGGAGCCACGATCGTATGCGTGGAAAAATAAAAATGAACTCCCTAACCAGATAAAAAAACTACGTGAATATCCGGAGGTGCAGGGAAGTATTTTTTTCAGCAGTAAATCATTTAACAATAACCCAAACGGATGGAGCGATAGTTTGAGAAATAATTATTATAAATATCCTTCAATTGTGCCACCAATGGCATGGATAGATTCCACAAAGCCGCCAAGGCCCGATTTAATGTATGATAGTTCTAAGGTAAGCATCTATAGTTATTCAGTCGATTTATATTTAAAGCAGGATTCTGTTGATAGTAAAATAAACCGTTATGTAATTTATAATTTTGAAGATATTTCAGAAATCGATAAAAGCTTTCCTCAAAATATAACTGAGATCATTGAGGCAGGAAATAATTATTATAAGTTCAATCTTCAAAATATTCCTGCTGAACAAAATACGATTGTTATTGCCGCAACGGCTTTAACGAATACCAATAATGAAAGTGAGCTTAGCCGCTACATTTATCTTGAAAGAAAATCAAACGGCTGGCATGTAATTTCTCAGCCGGAGAATAAATAAATTTTTTATGGAAGTTAAAAGGATCTGTGGAAATTTTATTTCAAATTTTTAATAATCATTTGCTGGCTGCCGGATATTCTCTTCATTACATAACTTATTTCTTCGGCCATTTTGCTTTTACGATCTATAATCACTTGCAGTTTTAAATTCTGTATCTCCTGCTGTTCATCTTTATCGGCAGTATTTTTTTGCGAAGCAGGTCGTGCTTTTGCACGGGCTTCTTCATTTTGATGGCTTATCCCCATTACCATATTTTTTAAA
This sequence comes from Chitinophagales bacterium, assembly GCA_038258875.1. Taxonomy (GTDB): domain Bacteria; phylum Bacteroidota; class Bacteroidia; order Chitinophagales; family Chitinophagaceae; genus Ginsengibacter. Next base: position 4,140 of record JBBSPK010000062.1, on the reverse strand, counting down.
TCGGCATCTGCATCCTTTGAAGCCTGTACCATTATCAAAACAATTATACCTTGAATATCGTTATTGCTCATGCTCCTTAAGGCTGCATTGTTGTGCAATGCTTTAAATAAACTGTCTGAGTTTGCCTGGCGGTTTTTCATCGCTTTTGCTGTTCGTAAAACAATATTTTTAAGCGGAGGCCTTAGCAGCGGGAAGGACTGGTTATAAAATTCGTTTGCATCCGGGGGCATTGCCGTTGGAACCTGGGCGTTAAGTGTGCTCCAAGTAAGAATGGAGCAAAATGCAAATAATAAATTTTTCATATGAAGCAGTTTCGTTAAAAAATCTATTGTTATGGAGCCGGTTAGCATTATATACAACGAAAAAGAAGGTAAAAAATTGAAGAGATTTTAATTTAATTATTAACAGTGCGTAAATAAAATATGAGGCTGGAATACTAAAAGAATTCTCATTAACAGGGAAATAAGAAATCACGTCATTATTGTTAAATTATAACGGATACAGATGACTAATGGTGACAGGAATTAATAACTGGTTTTCAAAAGGATAGATATCTGTAATATTTTTGCAAACAGAACCCTATAAATCATTTCTATGAATTCAGCAGAGCACAAGCGATTAAAGAAAAATGCGACTAAAGAAATTCCACTGGAAAAGTGGGGACCTTATTTAAGCGAAAGGCAGTGGGGCACCGTGCGTGAAGATTATAGCAAAGATGGTGACGCATGGAACTATTTCCCTCACGAACATGCAAGAAGCAGGGTATTCAGGTGGGGAGAAGATGGGTTGGCCGGCATTTCTGATATGTTTCAAAATTTATGTTTTTCAATAGCATTATGGAATGGCAAAGATCCCATACTGAAAGAGAGATTGTTTGGCTTAAGTAATACACAAGGTGTTCATGGGGAAGATGTGAAGGAATTATATTACTATCTCGATAATATTCCTACGCACTATTATATGAAATACCTGTATAAATATCCCCAGGAGAAGTATCCGTACGAAGACCTCATTGATAAAAACGATAGCCTCAGCAAAAACGATGCGGAATATGAAATTTTAGATACAGGAATTTTCAATGAAAATAAATATTTTGATGTATTTGTAGAGTATGCAAAAAATGATAGTGAAGACATTTTTATAAAACTTAAAATTGTAAACAGGGGAAATCAAAATGCCCATATTACTGTGTTGCCTACTTTATGGTTTTATAATAAATGGCAATATGCCACGGACGATAATAAACCTTCAATTACGCTACAGGACAGCTCTTCCGTAAAAGCAGAACATAAATATCTTGGCGACTATTATCTATATTTCCAGGAACCAAATGATGTTCTGTTTACAGAAAATGAAACAAATTTTGAAAAACTGTTTAATGGAAAAAATAAAACCGAATTCGTAAAAGATGCTTTTCACGATGCTATTGTTGCCGGGAAGAATTATGAAAAACTCCATGAGAAGAAAGCGGGCACAAAGTTTTCGCCGGTCTATCATTACGATATAAAAGCAAACCAAACGGAAAAAATTTACCTGCGTCTTTGCAAAAAAAAAACATCACAGCCTTTCCTGAAAACTTTTAAGCAAGTTTTTAAAAAGAGAAGGGAGGAAGCCGATAAATTCTACGATGAAATTATCCCGACTGATTGCACACCGGATCAAAAAAATATATAACGGCAGGCATTTGCAGGGTTACTATGGAACAAGCAATATTATCATTACGATGTGGAAAGATGGCTTACCACAAGCGATGGTATAACCCCTGTATCTGACGAACGTAAAAACGGGCGAAACTCTGACTGGATCTATTTAAAAAACCAGGATATAATGTCCATGCCGGATAAATGGGAATATCCCTGGTATGCTTCGTGGGATACAGCTTTTCACTGCATATCACTCGCTATTGTAGATCCTGTTTTTGCCAAACATCAATTATTGCTGCTCATGCGGGAGTGGTATATGGATCCTAAGGGGCAGTTGCCTGCATATGAGTGGGATTTTAATGACGTGAACCCGCCGGTGCAGGCTTTTGCGGCACTTGAAGTTTATAGAACCGAACAAAAAATATACGGGAAAAACGACGTGGAATTTTTAAAGAAAGTTTTTCAGAAGCTTATCATAAATTTTACATGGTGGATAAACCGCAAAGACGCAAATGGGAACAGCATTTTTGAAGGTGGGTTTTTGGGCCTCGATAATATCGGGCTTTTTAACCGAAGCATGATGTTGCCCGGAAATATATTACTGGAGCAGGCTGATGGTACAAGCTGGATGGGGATGTATGCACTTGGTATGATGGATATTGCCCTCGAAATTGCGATGTACGATAAAACTTTCGAAGATGCCGGTACTAAATTCTTTGAGCATTTTGTTATCATAGGCGAAGCCTTGAACGAAATGGGTTTATGGAACCATGACGACAATTTCTTTTATGATGTGTTATCGCTGAATAAATCAGATGCGCTTCCTTTAAAAATAAGATCAGCAGTCGGTCTCATCCCTTTATTTGCAGTATCGCCTATTGAAAAAAATAAATTTGATAAGCTGAAAGATTTTACGAAACATATGAGATGGTTTCAAAACTATCGTAAAGCAAACAATAAATATTTGCCCGGCGAAGATAAAAGTGATGATGAATGTATTTTACTTTCTATGGTGCCTAAAGAAAGATTGCAATTCATCCTTGACAGGTTGCTGGATGAATCCGAATTTCTTTCCGAAGGAGGTATTCGGGCACTTTCTAAAATTTATCAGCAGAATCCTTATAATTTAGAATTTAGTGGTACCAATTATTCTATTCAATATGATCCGGGAGATTCAACATCTGGTATGTTTGGCGGAAACTCCAACTGGCGTGGGCCTGTGTGGATGCCTTTGAATTATCTTATTATTCATGCCTTGAAAATATATGGACATTTTTACGAGGATGATTATAAAACAGAATGTCCAAAAGGATCGGGTAATTTTCTCACCCTTACTGAAGTTGCACAGGAGTTAACCCGACGCTTGTTATCGATTTTTGAGATAAATGAACATAATGAAAGAATTGTAAACGGTACTTACAATTGGTTTTATCAAAGAGAAGAAAACCGCGATCTCGTTTTATTTCATGAATATTTTCATGGCGATAACCTGCGTGGCCTCGGCGCAAGCCATCAAACAGGCTGGACGGCGCTCATTGCAAACTTAATAGGTGACTTAAAGCATCCGGACACGGTTTCTGTTTAATCTTTTAGGATAACCCTGCGGCTTTATTGTATTAAATGCAAATTCTCCTTTTGAATTGGTTTTTAAGTATCCAAACAACCTTGCATGTTTCCAGTCTCCTTCATTCTCTGCTACATGCGCAGCAGAATCAGCGTACCAGCCTTTCCCGGATGTTTGGTAGATATAAATTAATTTACCGGCTTCAGCAACTCCTTCCTGATTTGTAATAATACCCTGCACCAAAATTTTTTTACCAGGCTCTTCATCTGTAACGATTTTAATTTTTTCTGCTTTGGCATTATCTCTAAGAATTTCGCGGAAAGGTGTTAAGGAATGTAATGTCATCAAAGAAGCATTTCCTAAAATTTCACTTACCATCGTTTCTCCTTTTGTAAATTGGGATTTTATATTTTGAATTGACTGGTTTGCGCTCTGACCATTAACCGACAGACTACATCCAAAAACAAATAATGCTATACATAAGTTTTTACTTTGCATGATCTTCAAAATAATTGGTAATAAAATCTAAAATTCAAAAATTTATTTTTTGAATTTTATCATGAATTTTTAATGTTTCCTGCAAGGCGGCTGAGCCATACCAGGGATACAATTCCGGCTCAAGCAATTTTGCTTTAATTGCCGGGTCGGTTTCTAAAAGTTCTTTAGCCTCTTCAAGACTGGTAGTATTCAGAATAAATAAACCACGGTAATTATTATTATTTTTCCCGAATGGCCCAGCCACCACCAATTTACCGTTTGTTGCAAGGCGTTGTATATTGTTCATGTGACCGTGGAAAAGAGAATCTTCTACAACCTTGTCAACAGCAGTACTGCTGCCTGTTTTAAGTATCACAAATACATAATTTTTCATTCCGTAATCATCGGCATTTAATTTTTTTGCCAATACTGAATCATATTTATTAACTGCAGGTT
>JBBSPK010000061.1:0-15914 GCA_038258875.1 Chitinophagales bacterium | reverse complement strand
CATTACTTCATTCATTGACGAACTTTGATTAATTACCTCGCGTGATTCTTTTAAATCTCCGCCGTTTATTGCAGTAAGGTGCGAAAGACATTCCCAAATGGTAATATTCCCTTTTTGATGGTTAGAAAAAACAGGTAAAAATTTCCCGATTGTATCATTTAGACTTAGCTTTCCTTCATCTACGTAGGTCATCACCAACGCAGCGCTTAACCATTTGCTGCAACTTGCAATTGCTGTTCGGGTTGTGCCGGTATAATCCTGTAACATTTCATCAGGGTCTTTCCCTTGTCTTTTGGCAATAATTTTTCCAATAAATTTTTGTTTTCGCGATAAATCATTTTCTGACTTCTCATAAATTATTTTACCATCTTTTAGAATAACCAATACGGCTCTTCCTCCCAACTGGTTCAAATTATTAGTCAACCATTTAGCGGCATTTTTAAAATTATGTTGTGCAAAAGAAACCTGTAAAAATAACAGGGAACAGGTAACAAGACTGCATTTGCGACAGGTTTGATACAACATACAAGACATATTATCTGTGAATTTTATTGGATTAATATTTGTTGCGATAGTTTAAATTTAAATAAAAGAAATTCGATATGAATCCCAATAATTTAACTATAAAATCACAGGAGATTTTTCAAAGGGCGCAACAGTTTGCTTTTAACGAAAAAAATCCCAATATAGAAGTGGAGCATTTACTGAAAGCCCTGCTTATCGATGATGACAGCCCTGTGGAGTATTTGCTTAAAAAAAATAATGTTAATGTAGGTTTTGTGGAAAGCAAGATTGATGAAAGCCTAAATAAACTTCCAAAAATGGGCGAAGGTGATCCTGCGCAGGTAATAAGCCGTGACATGAATAATGTTATGTTACGGGCTGCTGCCTCATTAAAAAATTTTAATGATGAATTTATTAGTGTTGAGCATTTATTACTTGCCATAGTTCAGGGCAATGATAATGCTGCAAAAATTTTGAAGGATGCAGGTCTTACCGAAAAAAGTTTAATAGCTGCAATCAAAGAATTAAAAAAAGGTTCTACAGTTTCATCGCAAACTTCGGAAACCCAGTTCAATGCTTTAAACAAATACGCAAAAAATTTAAATGAGCTTGCCAGGAGCAATAAACTTGATCCTGTTATCGGTCGAGATGAAGAAATTAGAAGAACCTTGCATATTTTATCAAGGAGAACCAAAAACAATCCAATACTAGTAGGTGAGCCCGGTGTTGGTAAAACAGCCATAGCTGAAGGTTTGGCTCATAGAATCGTTAATGGCGACGTCCCGGAAAATTTAAAATCAAAAATAATTTTTGCACTTGACATGGGACAATTAATAGCTGGTGCGAAATACAAAGGAGAATTTGAGGAGCGGTTAAAATCAGTAATAAAAGAAGTAGCAGGAAGTGATGGAGAAATAATTTTATTCATTGATGAGATACATACACTTGTAGGAGCCGGCGGCGGAGAGGGGGCAATGGATGCCGCTAATATATTGAAGCCGGCATTGGCAAGAGGAGAGTTAAGAGCAATTGGTGCAACTACTTTAAATGAATATCAAAAATTCTTTGAAAAAGATAAAGCTCTTGAAAGAAGATTTCAAAAAATAATAGTAGATGAACCGAATGTTGAGGATGCAATTTCCATTTTGAGGGGAATAAAAGATAAGTATGAAACGCATCATCATGTTCGTATAAAAGATGAAGCAATTGTTGCTGCCGTGGAATTGTCGCACCGTTATATAACCGATCGGTTTTTACCTGATAAAGCCATTGACCTCATTGATGAAAGCGCAGCCAAACTAAGGCTTGAAATGAATTCAATGCCCGAAGAACTGGATAAACTTGAGAGAGCAATAAGGCAACTGGAAATTGAAAGAGAAGCCATCAAAAGAGAAAAAGATGAGGCAAAATTAAAAGAGCTGAATACAGAAATTTCAAATCTTTCTGTTGAGCGGGACACTTTCAAAGCGAAGTGGCAACAGGAAAAAGAAATTGTTGAAAAAGTTCAGACTGCAAAGGCAGAAATTGAACGACTTAAAATGGAGGCCGAAAAAGCAGAACGTGAGGGTGATTATGGCAAAGTAGCGGAGATACGTTATGGAAAATTACAGGACCAGGAAAAAGTAATTGCTGATTATACGGCACAACTTGATGAGATAAGTGAAAAAAGGTTATTGAAAGAAGAGGTAGATGCTGAAGACATAGCGGAGAGCGTCGCAAAAGCAACCGGTATTCCCGTAAATAGAATGATGCAAAGTGAAAAAGATAAGTTACTCCACCTTGAAGAGGAATTGCATAAAAGAGTTATCGGCCAGGATGAAGCAATAGAAGCAGTTGCGGATGCGATACGAAGGAGCAGCGCAGGTTTACACGATCCAAAAAAGCCACTGGGCTCCTTTATTTTTCTCGGGACTACCGGTGTAGGTAAAACGGAATTAGCGAAAGCGCTTGCCGATTATCTTTTTGATGATGATAGCATGATGACCCGTATTGACATGAGTGAATACCAGGAAAAGCATTCGGTGAGCAGGCTGGTCGGTGCACCTCCGGGATATGTAGGTTATGATGAAGGCGGTCAGCTAACGGAAGCGGTAAGACGTAAACCTTATAGTGTGATACTGCTTGATGAAATTGAAAAGGCTCATCCCGATGTATTCAATATTTTGCTGCAGGTTCTTGATGACGGGAGGCTTACAGATAATAAGGGCCGGGTGGCGAATTTTAAAAATACCATCATTATTATGACCAGCAATATGGGCAGTCATATTATCCAGGCAAACTTTGATAAGGTAACAGATGAAAATAAAGAAGAAGTGGTTGAAAATACAAGACGTGAAGTCATGGAGTTATTAAGGCAAACCATACGTCCTGAATTTTTAAACAGGGTTGATGAAGTGATCATGTTTCAGCCGTTAATGCGCAAAGAAATCAGGGACATTATAAAAATACAGCTCAATGATCTTACCAACCAGTTATTGAAAAACGGAGTGATACTTGAATTTAGCGAGTATGCCGTGGACTACCTTGCAGAAAATGGATTTGATCCGCAGTTTGGAGCCAGGCCTTTGAAGCGTCTTATACAAAAGAAGATTGTGAACCAGTTAAGTAAAAGATTGCTCGAAGGAAATATTGATAAATCCAAACCTGTGTTGGTGGATGTTTTTGATGGAACGGTTGTTTTTAGAAATGAAGCCCCTTCGTCCACTACTGAACCAAAAAAGCGAATGAAAACAACCTAGATTGATTCACAGAGCGCATCATTTGCACAAGGGTTCACTTCTTGACAACCAACTTGAAAATAAGAGGTAATGTACTGAAAAATGGTTGGTGATTTTTTGAGAATAAATCCTTTTATTAGCGATGTTAATCTGAAGAGGAATCAGGCTCTGCTGGAGAGCAACCTGCCAGCAATAAGATTAATGCAAGACGATAGTCAATAGCAGTCATTTTTTGGCTGCTATTTTTATTTATTATCGGATTGCTTTATGGTCTAAAAAAACTTACATATTGGACTTATTTCTGAAATAGATATACCATTTAATAAAATTGATTCTATTATTTTTTGTTAATCCTCTGTGCAGGTCAAGATGGTTTTTCAAATGGCCAAAATAAGATTCGATACCGTTAGTTGTTTTAGGAATATTATTGTTATCCAAATAATGAAACATATTGGGCAATGCCCTTTTAATAATGAAAAAAGAACGCCTGATCAATCTATGCTTAAACCAATACCTACCCCCGTTTCAGGTTTATAAGATTTTTCTTTCAGGAAGTCTTTAAATTTAATTTCCCAGGCTAATAACGATTGTATCCAATAAAGTTTGTCATTGCGTGTTTCAATGCGATGGATCATTAAAACCAAAGGCCTTAATTCTTTACCTGCATCATAAGTTGGATGGGCTGTAAGCCACAGCAGGCACATCCTTTGGATATGTACCAGGCATCGCTGTACTATGATACCAGGCATTATTTTTTTGATGGCTTTTAGTGTGGCTTTATGACCATCACAAGTAATGCTGGCTATCTGTAATCCAAGATTCAGCAGATTGAACAAATCTTCTTTTATTTCTTCATACCGTTCTCCATCCGAAAAGCGAAACAGTTGTGTGTAGCTAAGCATATCATCCTGGTAACAGACCACGCAAAATTTTTTAAAGTAGGTAGCATCTACTCTTAAATGAATATTGTCGTGATGAATAATTGGTGTTACCGGTGCCCGGTCAAGGAAATAATAGAAGGTCTTTTGAAGGGTATCTTTTGATAAATCACTATCTCGCTGAAGAGTCTTATAAATTTGTCTCTCTAACACCCATTTTCGAAACCATGCAAACCGATTTTGTATGACCTGAACAGGATTATTGCGGGTAAATAAAATACCACATTGTTTACATTTAAATCTTTGTCTACCTGCTCGAGTACCCCATCCGATTATGGATAAACTACCACATGCCCAACAACGTTTTTTTAAGCTTTTTCATAAAGCAAAAAAAGTTTAGTGAAACCGGTTTCACTAAACTTCTTTCAGACCCTTACTCTGTATAGTTTATAAAGGATTTTACCAACCATTTTTCAGTATTATACCAAATAAGACTATAAAAAAAATCCCGGCATGCGCAAAGCAGCCGGGATTTTAAATATCGTTCCATACATAATTTATCTTAAAAAAAGCATCTCCCGATACTTGGGCAATTCCCAGTATTCATCGTCTACAAGAAGCTCCAGTTTGTCTACATGATATCTTATTTCATCGAAATAACTCTTTACAGTGTCACAATAAGCAATGGCTTTTTCGCGGGTATTTTCGAGGGCGTTGGCAACTTTCCTTGCTTCAATCATGGATTCTACACGTGAACTTATATGGGAAATATGCTCAGAAATTTTCGATGCTATATGCTTTTGATTGGCATAGCCACTTTCTTCAATCCCTATATCTCTTAAACCTTGTATGTTTTTAATCAAAACATTCTGGTATTTTATTGATGCCGGAAGAATAAAAGTTGTAGCAAGATCTCCAATCACCCTTGCTTCTATTTGTACCTTTTTTATATAATTCTCTAATAGAATTTCATGCCTGGCCTCCAGTTCACTATGTGTATAAATGTTGTGGTGTTCAAAAACTTTCTTGGCTTTATCTGTTACAAATGCATCAAGGGCCAGAGGAGTGGTTTTTATATTAGGCAAGCCTCTTTTCTCCGCTTCTTTTTCCCATTCATCGCTATAGTTATTGCCCTCAAATAAAACGGGCTTACCCTCAACGATGTATTTCTGAATAATTTGCATGATAGCTACTTCTTTCTTTTCGCCTTTGTCAATAAGTGCGTCCACATCAACCTTAAATTGAGATAGTGTTTCGCCCACAATTGTATTTAATACTGTCATAGCCGCAGCACAGTTAGCAGCCGAGCCTACCGCACGAAATTCAAATTTATTACCTGTAAAAGCAAAGGGCGAGGTACGGTTTCTGTCAGTGTTGTCAAGCATCAGTTCGGGAATGCTTTTGTGAATATCCAGTTTTAGAATTGCTTCATCCTGTTCATCAAAGTTATCGCCGACTCTTTTTTCAATCTGGTTTAAAACATCGGTTAAATACTTGCCAATAAATATTGAAATAATAGCCGGAGGAGCTTCATTGGCCCCTAGCCTATGATCATTTCCTGCAGAAGCTATTGAAGCTCTTAAAATATCTGAATAATCATGAACCGCCTTAATGGTATTTACAAAAAATGTAAGGAACATTAAATTTGTTTTTGGAGTTTTACCGGGCGATAATAAATTAACCCCTGTATTAGTTGCCATACTCCAGTTATTATGCTTACCGCTTCCATTAATGCCTGCAAAAGGTTTCTCATGGAGCAGCACCATAAGACTATGTTTTTTCGCTACCCGCGTCATCACATCCATTAAAAGCGTATTGTGATCCACAGCAAGATTTACCTCTTCAAAAATTGGGGCACATTCAAATTGTGAGGGTGCTACTTCATTGTGTCGGGTGCGAAGTGGAATGCCCAGTTTATAAGCTTCTGCTTCATAATCTCTCATGAACGCATAAATTCTTTCAGGGATGGACCCAAAATAATGATCTTCCAGTTGCTGTCCTTTGGCCGGGGCATGTCCAAATACGGTCCTTCCGGTCATAACGATATCGGGTCGGGCATTGGCAATTCCGGCATCGACAACAAAATATTCCTGCTCCCAGCCCAAAGTTGGAGTCACAGTCGTTACATTTTTATCAAAATACTGGCATACATCAATTGCAGCTTTATCCAGTGCAACAAGCGCCTTTAGTAAAGGTGTTTTAGCATCAAGGGATTCCCCTGTGTAGGAAACAAATATTGTCGGAATACACAATGTTCTGCCGTGGCCAATTTCTATTACAAATGGGGGAGAAGAAGGGTCCCATGCGGTATACCCCCTTGCTTCAAAAGTTGCTCTAAGGCCGCCGCTTGGGAAAGACGAGGCATCTGGTTCCTGCTGTATAAGTGCTGCCCCGTCAAATTCTTCCAGGGCTGTTCCATCGCCTTTTAAAGTGAAAAACGAATCATGTTTCTCGGCTGTGGCTCCGGTAAGTGGCTGAAACCAGTGAGTATAGTGTGTAACATTTTTAGTTTCAGCCCAGGCTTTCAACCCGGAGGCTATCTGGTCTCCCATTTTTCTGTCAATTCTATTTTGACTTTTTATGGAAGATACAAGGCTTTTATACGCTTCGTCGCTTAGGAATTCCCTGGCTTTTTGAACGGTGAAAACATTGTCTCCAAAGATTGCTGTTATTTTTCTGGGTTCCGGAGCATGCTGCGCCTTTGGAGTTGAAATTAAATTAAAAAGGGCATTAAGTCTTAAAGATTGCATTTTCTGATATTTAGATTGCAAAAAAAGGATTTAAACCTTAAAAAAGCAAAGATTTTTTTAAAAATGTGTTTAAAAATTGGATAATTGTGGAAAAAAGTAACATATAAAAAAAACTTATATAAATGTCCTTCTCAATTTGTGCCAGTCGGTATAGCACATCAAAGGGATGAGTATTAAGGGGAAATAAATACTTCTATATCTCACGATGGCGCCAATTATCGGTATCGTATATCCTATAACAAGGAACATGCTTATGCTAAAAAAGACCGAGAAATAAATTAAAGGATTAATACCCATATTTTTTTTACGGAAGAAGAGGAATAAAACAAATATGATTTCGTATAAAAAAATTTCAACAGTAGCAGGAATATACAGGAAATTTTGATGTTCGGTAAGATAAGGCCTCATCAAACTATGATTAAGGGCCTGTGGCGTATTATTTAAAAAACTCCTGAAGTTTGGATAAAGCGGATTGATATTAATGGCGGAAGCCCCGCCTTTTCCGATTTCAATGAATTTGAGTTGGCGGCTGGAAACATAACCGGGAAGGTTAGATTTGGGCGACAAATAACCCGAGCAAAAAAACATAATTCCAATTAGAAAATATATCCCTGCAAATACATGGAAGGCATACCGGGGTTTAAGTTCTGCAACGATCCAGGCTATCAGGGCTGGTACTATTGTTATAAAAACAAAATTTCTCAGCAGAAGTATGAGCAATAAAAACAATAAAATAATCAGCGATCTTTTCCAGGACGGTGTTTTATTTCTCAATAAAAAAAACAGATGGTAAATTATTTGGGAAAGTGATAAAAAGATAAGACCGTCACGATGAATACCGCTGCTGAAATAAATAAAAGAAGGCAATAAAAAAATACAAGCAATTAAAAGCCGTGAATTAGAAGGAAAAATTTTGATAAAAACTTTATAAAGACCTACACACCCGAAAAATATTAAAAAGTTATAAAAAAGAGTATTGATATAAAAATTTCTGCCGCTGAAAATATCAAAAATGGAAAGCATTTTTTCTATCAGGTTGCTCCTTGTATCATTCCAGAATGAATTTGAACTTTCCATAAACCCGGAATAGCTATTGTTATGATTGCTGTGAAAAATATTTGTGAAATACTCTGATGTATTATTAAAAAGTAAATAATACTCCGCTATTCCATGTTTATGAAAATTGGATATATCTGTGCCTGGGTAGTATTCCATATTGATATAACCATTTACAAGGCCCGCAATTACTTTTATCAGAAAAAGAAAAATGATAATGCGGTTACCAAGCCCGGATTCTTTGCAAAATTTTATGCGGGTTAAAAGCCAGCAAAAAAGAACCAGGTAAAAAATAAAAAGTAAATAAAACAAACGGCTACATTTATGATTGTGGGAAGTTAGTTAAAATATTCACACAGGTTTTAGCGGATAAAGTTTAAGAGATTGTAAGTTTGCGCTTCAAAATATTATGGAAATAACGTTTGAAACTGCCGAAAAACTCGGTCTAAAAAAGGACGAGTTTGAAAAGATTGCTCAAATACTTGGACGCACTCCCAACTTTACTGAATTAAGCGCTTATTCTGTTATGTGGAGTGAACATTGCAGTTATAAGAATTCAATAAAATGGCTAAAGACCTTACCACGTGAGGGTTCTAAATTGTTGGTAAAGGCCGGCGATGAAAACGCGGGACTTATGGATATTGGCGACGGCTACGGCATCGTGTTCAAAGTTGAAAGCCACAATCATCCTTCCGCAATAGAACCGTTCCAGGGCGCAGCAACGGGAGTGGGGGGTATTCACCGCGATATCTTTACAATGGGGGCACGCCCGGTTGCCGCATTAAATTCATTACGGTTTGGCAATATTGAAAACGAAAAAACCAGGCATTTGTTAAGCGGTGTAGTCCATGGCATAGGTCACTACGGTAATTGCTTTGGTATTCCTACCGTTGGGGGTGAAATTTATTTTGAAGAGTGTTACCATACAAATCCTTTAGTCAACGCCATGAGTGCGGGCGTTGTGCGCTTAGGCGAAACGGTTAGTGCGATTGCATTAGGTAAAGAGAATCCTGTTTTTATTGCTGGTAGCGCAACCGGAAAAGATGGAATGGGAGGTGCGGCATTTGCTTCCGCTGATATTACAGAGAACAGCGCTGAAGATCTACCCGCCGTTCAGGTAGGTGATCCATTCCAGGAAAAAAAATTATTGGAAGCATGTCTTGAAGTGATTGCAACCGGTGCCATAGTGGGTATGCAGGACATGGGAGCAGCCGGTATCATTTGTTCTACAGCAGAAACCAGTGCAAAAGGTGGGGTAGGGATGAATATTTACCTGGAGAAGGTTCCTACCCGTCAAAACAGGATGAAAGCGTGGGAATTACTTTTAAGCGAAAGCCAGGAACGCATGCTCCTGATTGTAAAAAAAGGAAGGGAAAAAGAAGTAATAGAAATTTTTGGAAAATGGGATTTGCCTTGTTCGCAAATAGGAGAAGTTACCGATGGAACTACACTTAATTTTTACCTGGATAATGTTTTGGAAGCGGCGATACCTGCAGATAGTTTAGTTCTCGGCGGTGGCGCTCCCGTTTATGAAAGAGAGTATCAGGCTCCGTCATATCTTGAAAAAGTTAAAGCTTTTGACTTAGATTCAATTCCTGTTCCGGATGATCTAAAATCAATAGCAGAAAAGATTATCACCCTACCAAATATTGCTTCGAAAAGATGGGTTTATGATCAATACGATAGCATGGTAGGCACTGCAAACCTTAATACAAACAGCCCGTCTGACGCAGCTGTCGTGTCTGTAAAAGAAACTAAAAAGGCACTGGCATTAACTACAGACTGCAACAGCAGGTATGTATTTGCAAATCCCTATGTGGGCTGTATGATTGCGGTAAGCGAAGCGGCAAGGAATATTATATGTAGCGGGGGCGCTCCACTGGGAGTCACTAATTGTCTAAACTTTGGAAATCCATATGACCCCGAAGTATATTACCAGTTTGTAGAATGTATCAAAGGAATGACAGAAGCGTGTAATAAATTTAATACGCCTGTTACCGGGGGCAACGTAAGTTTTTATAACCAGTCGCCTTCAGGGCCGGTGTATCCTACACCTACCATTGGTATGGTAGGTTTATTGGAAGATGCGGGTAATAAGATGACACTTGATTTTAAAGATGAAGGCGACATAATTTATTTATTAGGTAGCAACCAAAATGACATTAATTGTTCGGAATACCTGCATAAAATATGTAAAGTAGAATTTTCTCCGGCTCCATATTTTAATCTTGATGAGGAATTTCGTTTACATGAAACAGTTAGCAATCTTATCAATAAAAAATTAGTTAAATCAGCCCATGATATAAGTGAGGGCGGACTTTTTGTAACCCTTGCTGAAAGCGGATTTAACAGGTCTCTTGGATTTAATAGCTCATCTCAATCTTCTCAACTTCGTAAAGACGCATTTTGGTTTGGCGAGGCGCAGGGAAGGATCGTTGTTTCAATAAATCCAACGCACCAGGCTGAATTTGAAAAATTTCTGGAGATTCCATATGAGAAATTAGGAACTGTTACTTCCGGAGACGTGATAATTGCCGATGATAGCTGGGGTAACATAAATGAGTGGAGTGAAAAATATGATAGTGCAATTGGGAACTATTTTCAAAGTTATATGCCTGAATAAGTGAATAATCAATCAAATATTGTTGTCACCGGAGCCGCGGGGTTTATAGGAAGTTGCCTTGTTGGTTTCTTAAATGAGGCGGGTTACTATAATCTTATTTTGGTTGATGATTTTTCGCGGGAAGATAAAGAGGCCAACCTCGAAGGGAAAAAATATGAGCATAAAGTTGAACGGGAGTATTTTTTTGAATGGCTGAATAAGGAAGATCGTTCGATAAAATTTATTTATCATATTGGCGCACGCACCGATACCACCGAATTTGATTATGCGGTTCATGAACATTTGAATGTTGACTATTCAGAAAAAATATGGAAGTATTGTGCAGTAAATGATATTCCACTCGTTTATGCTTCGTCAGCTGCAACCTACGGATCGGGCGAACTCGGCTATGCTGATAATCATAAAATAATTAAAGACTTGAAACCGCTCAATCCTTACGGTGTTTCAAAAAATGAATTTGATAAATGGGTTCTTCGGGAGATTGAAGATGACCATGGTGCAAAATGTCCTCCTGCCTGGGTGGGTCTTAAGTTTTTTAATGTCTATGGTCCCAATGAGTATCACAAAGCAAGAATGGCCAGTGTAATTTTTCATTCGTATAACCAGGTTCTTGAAAGGGGATTTGTGAAACTTTTTAGATCCCATAAACCTGGATTTAAGGATGGAGAACAGTTAAGAGATTTCATTTACGTGAAAGATGTCCTTAAAGTCTGCTTTTGGTTTTTAGAATGTTGGTCGAAAGATAAAGGCTCATTCAAATCGGGAATTTACAATGTTGGAACCGGTAGAGCAAGAACATTTAATGACCTTGTAAAAGCTACTTTTTCAGGATTGGATCTGGAAACAAAAATTGAATATATTGATATGCCTGAAGATATACGCAATACATACCAATACTACACCCAGGCAGAAATGCAAAAGATAAGGGAAGCCGGGTATAAGGAGGATATGCTTTCTTTAGAAGAAGGGGTGGACGACTACGTGAGAAATTATCTTTCAAAGAAGGTATATTACTAAGTTTCTATATTTGTTCAACATTTTTTGCCTTTTAAAAATTTTCTGACAAAGCCTTCAGCTGCTCTAGTGGTTGGAGGACATGCTGTTTTCTGAAATATTTCAGAAAAAATTGTTAAGTGAAACTTGTTTTTCAGGTTTTTTCCACAAAGGTGAATCTTTACTTTTTGCCCACAAATATTAGCCGTAAGTTTGCATGACCTTCAGGATTTTGCAATTCTCATTTATTTCCGCTGGTCATTTTAAAGTATCCGATTCAAAATTTTTATGGCTATCAGGTTTGTCATACCATGATTATTTTGGTGAGGATTATTTTTTAAATTAATTTTTTAAATAAAATGGCTAAGTACATTTTTGTCACAGGTGGTGTTACCTCATCTTTAGGTAAAGGTATTATTGCTGCCTCACTCGCAAAACTATTGCAGGCAAGGGGAGTTAGGGTGACTATTCAAAAATTTGATCCATATATAAATGTGGATCCCGGCACGCTCAACCCCTATGAACATGGCGAATGTTTTGTAACAGAAGATGGCGCAGAAACAGATCTTGACCTGGGCCATTACGAGAGGTTTTTAAACATATATACCTCCCAGGCTAATAATGTAACTACAGGCCGCATATATCAAACAGTCATAAATAAAGAAAGAGAAGGAGACTATCTTGGCAAAACCGTGCAGGTGGTACCACATATAACGGATGAGATTAAACGTAGAATGCTGCTCCTCGGCGAAAAAAAGGAATATGATATAATATTAACTGAAATCGGTGGCACTGTGGGCGACATAGAAAGTCTTCCATTTATTGAAGCGGTGCGCCAGTTACAATGGGAAATGCCCGAAGAAGATTGTATAATAGTACACCTTACCTTGATACCTTACCTTAAAGCTGCGAAAGAGCTTAAAACCAAACCCACCCAGCATAGCGTAAAACTAATGAGTGAGAATGGCGTACACCCGGATATTTTAGTTTGCAGAACTGAGAGGCCCCTAACCGATGAGCTTAAAAGAAAAATTGCTCTTTTTTGTAATGTTAAGGAAAATGCTGTTATAGAAGCTGCAGATGCATCCACCATTTATGAAGTGCCAATTGCAATGCTGCGGGAGAAACTTGATCTCATTGTTTTAAATAAATTAAATATCACCAATTATAATGAACCCGAATTAGGTAAGTGGAGAGAATTCCTGGATAAGTTAAAACATCCACGCTCTAAGGTTACAATAGGTCTTATTGGAAAATATATCGAGCTGCAGGATGCTTACAAATCAATCCTGGAATCTTTTATACATGCGGGTGCGATGAACGATTGTAAGGTACAAATAGTAAATGTGCACAGTGAATATATAACCGACGATAATGTTTCCGAAAAATTAGGTGGTCTTGACGGGCTTCTTGTGGCGCCTGGTTTTGGATTTCGGGGAGTAGAGGGAAAAATAATAGCCGTGAAGTATGCACGTGAAAACAAACTTCCTTTTTTTGGAATTTGCTTAGGTATGCAAATGGCAGCGATTGAATTTGCCCGAAATGTATTGGGGATAACTGATGCAGATTCTACTGAGATGCAGGTTGACACAGCCAACCCGGTTATTGACATGATGGAAGAACAAAAGAAAATTACCATGAAGGGAGGTACAATGCGTTTAGGCTCTTATCCCTGCAGTATAAAAAGCAATACACTTGCACATCGCATCTACGGAGTTAATGAAATAAATGAACGCCATCGTCACCGGTGGGAGTTTAATAATAAGTATCTCCAGCGTTTTGAAGAAGCGGGAATGATAGCAAGTGGCATTAATCCGCAAACAGGTCTCGTGGAAATAATTGAACTATCAGGTCATCCTTTTTTCATAGGAGTGCAATATCACCCCGAACTAAAAAGTACAGTTGAAAACCCACAGCCCATATTTGTAAACTTTATTAAAGCAGCAAAGGATTTCAGTGAATCAATTAAACTGGTTGATGAGGTAAAATTGCAAAACGAAATGAGCAACTAAAGCTCTGTAAAGTTTAGATCTGGATCTGGAAATAATTTAGAATCTGAGCAACTTCCGGTCATTAGCTCTCCTCAATTAATATTAACAGTTTTCTACCATCTGTTGGTAAACCTCACATAAGCAAATAATGTCTATAACGTATATTTGTTTTCTTTTGAAAGGTGATGATAATTTAAATATAATTATGAAAAGACTACTAATTGGAATATTGATGTTTGCTGGATTCCCTGCTTTTTCGCAGACCTCAGACTTAGGGAAAAGCGATCCCGATGCAAAAAAAATTTTGGATGAGGTAAGCGCGAAGTTTAAAACATATAAATCTGTTGCAGCCCGGTTTTCACTCAAAATAGTAAATTCTTCAGGAACAATTCTTGGTACAAAAACCGGCGTTGTGAGTATGAAAGGACCTAAATACAGGGTAAGTATTTCAGGGCAGGAAATTTATAGTGATGGTAATAATATATGGACTTATGACAAATCAGCAAATGAAGTTCAGGTAACACAATTTGATCCATCTGCCAATGCCATAACCCCACAAAAGATGTTCACGAATTTTTATGATAAAGATTTCCTTTATAAGCTAAATGGTGAAATCAAAAAGGGCAATAAAACAGTTCAGGAAATTGAGTTGACACCGCTAGATAAAACAAAAACTTTTTTTAAGGTACTTGTTGATATAGATAAAGGCAGTAAATCTATTAGCAGTACAACTGTATTTCAGAAAACCGGCGATCGTTATACTTATAGTGTTACAAGCCTGAAGACAAATACTCCTTTGGCTGATAGTTTATTTGTTTTCGATAGCAGGAATTACCCTAAAGTTGAAGTGGTGGATTTAAGATGATAAAATATTCCCTGTAAACTACCATGAAGAAAGCGCTTCGTAACAGGAGCGCTTTTTATTTGCCCCATCGGAAAGTATCTATCTTAAGGCCGGCAAGGTCAATAACTCTGTCAACAACAGTTGAAGCAACCTCGTCAATAGTTTTAGGTTTACTGTAAAATGATGGAGTAGCCGGACAAATAATTCCTCCGGCCATTGTCACAGCTTCCATGTTACGTATGTGGATAAGGTTATAGGGGGTATCCCTGATAACACAAATAAGTTTGCGCCTTTCTTTCAAAATTACATCAGCAGCTCTTGAAATTAAATCTGCGGATTGGCCGGTCGCAATTCTGCCTAAAGTTCCCATACTACATGGAATAATAATCATAATATTAT
This sequence comes from Chitinophagales bacterium, assembly GCA_038258875.1. Taxonomy (GTDB): domain Bacteria; phylum Bacteroidota; class Bacteroidia; order Chitinophagales; family Chitinophagaceae; genus Ginsengibacter. The sequence continues at coordinate 1,159 of JBBSPK010000061.1, read as the reverse complement.
AATCCCCCGAGCCCGAGGCAAATGGAGCCATGAAGTCACTTTTAGAAAAATATTGTGCATCAAAAGAATCATATTCATTATTTCCTAACTCTGTTTCCCATACAATTTTGGCATTATCTGTGATGACAATGGCCAATGAAGCCCACTGGCTTTTCAGTAACACCAGTTTGTTCAAAAGAATTTTAGAATAAACTGATCCGCTTGCCCCCGTTACAGCAACGATAATCTTGTGCATGGAAAAAAAATTATTTCAAATAAGAAAATAAAAGTAAAAAATTAGTAATCAAATATTTATAAAATTTTTTTTCATTCAAACTCAATAAAAACTTTTAACGTACGTTAATATACCCATGGCAATTAATGTGAAATTGATTTTACTCCCTTTAGTGTTTATTTTATGCTCTGCCAAAGTTAACGATATCGGTCATGATAGCCCATATTGGCTTAAAATGGTTGACGTAAATAATAAGATAAAGGCTGAACCTAAACCCGTTTTGATTGATCTATATACTAATTGGTGCTACTGGTGTAAAGTAATGGATAAGAAAACTTACTCCAATTCGAAAGTTACCAATTACATTAACGAGCATTTTTACGCTGTGAAACTAGATGCAGAAACAAAAGATGTGGTTCAATGGAACAAAAAGGAATATGTTTTTAACGACAATTTCAAGATAAACGATTTTACCATGTATGTAACGTCAGGCCAGCCGGGATTTCCAACTACGGTAATATTTACTGACGAACAAAGTGAGCCGGTTTCCATACAGGGATTTTTGGCACCAAAAGAACTTGAACCTATTTTAAAATATTTTGGCGAGAAAGCTTATAAAAAACAAAACTATACTGAATTCAAATCAGGCTTTAAATCAACCTGGTAAAAGTTAATCAAACATATTATAAAGCTGGCAACAGCTTAAACTCGGTTTTTCATAGGATATTGGATTATAACAGGGGTGGATTTCCATCCGGCCCCTTTTTTAAATTTTTCTTAGGAAAAATTTTGATGATGCAACTTCCCGTGAAAATATACCGACTATCAATTTAAAATAATCGTGCGGAATCGCATTTAAAATATTAAGAGTTGCTTTTGCAACTTAAACTCGGTTTTTCATAGGATATTGGATTATAACAGGGGTGGATTTTTATCCGGCCCCTT
>JBBSPK010000060.1:0-15994 GCA_038258875.1 Chitinophagales bacterium | reverse complement strand
GCATCAGGCGATCCGGTGATAGTACGCTTTACCATGTGGTGGGAGTAGTGAAAGATTTTATCATTGAATCTCCGTTCCAGCAAGACATCAGCCCGCTCATGATCTTTGGCCCGGGAAATGAGTTTGCACAAGTGCTGCATATAAAACTCAGTCCTTCAAAATCACCGGCAACTAATATTGCAGGTGTAGAAAGTATTTTAAAAAAATATAACCCGGACTATCCGCCAGAAGTGATTTTTGCAGATGAATCGTATGCAAAAAAATTCAGCGATGCACAACGCACCGGAAAATTAGCCGCATTATTCGCGGCACTTACTATTTTTATTTCATGTTTGGGTTTGTTTGGCCTGGCAAGTTATATGGCCGAAAACCGCATTAAGGAAATTGGCGTGCGCAAGGTGCTTGGTGCAAGCGTTACCAGCATCACTACATTATTGTCGAAAGATTTTTTAAGGCTGGTAATCATTTCATTTGTTATTGCCTCACCCATTGCATGGTTTGCCATGAATAAATGGCTTCAAACCTATACCTATCGTATACATATTGAATGGTGGATTTTTGCCCTTACGGCAATTTTATCTGTAATCATTGCAATTATAACAGTGAGTTACCAGGCTATAAAAGCTGCCATAGCAAATCCTGTTGAGAGTTTACGAACGGAGTGAGTAAACCCGAAATCCCGATTCTTTTGTGGATTAAGTCATTACGAACAGAGTAGTTACTAAGGAATTCAGATCGAGAATAATAACTCTCTAAACTTAAACTGAAAATAATGTTTAAAAATTATTTTAAAACCGCTCTTAGAAATCTCAAGAGAAATAAAATTTTTTCCCTTATCAATGTATCGGGATTGGCGATTGGTATTAGTGCATCTATTGTAATTTACCTGCTCGTAAATTATCATTTTACATTTGATAGGTTTGAAAAAGATAATGATCGTATTTATCGCGTAGTTTCAAATTTTATTTTCTCGGGCGAGGTATTTCGCAACTCCGGCGTAACATCACCAATGGGCCCGGCAGTAAAAAAAGAATTAACAGGCCTTGATGCAGTAGTGCCCTTTCGTACATACGAAGACGATGTAAAAATAAATATACCGGTTCCCGGGAAGGAACCTGTAATTTTTAAACATCAAAAAAATATTGTTTTTGCGAATGATGATTTTTTTAATCTTATAGGGTATGAGTGGTTAGCAGGTTCGGCAAAAACATCGGTACAACAACCTTATCAAACTGTATTATCCGAAACAAGTGCAAAACTATATTTCCCAAAACTTCCCATCGATCAAATTATAGGCAGGCAAATTTATTTTAACGATACAGTGCGTACCACTTTAACCGGAATTGTAAAAGATATCCAACAAAATACTGATTTCACTTTTACAGTATTTATATCAAGAGCAACTTTAGAGAACACCAGTTTGCAGCCGGAAGACTGGAAAGAATGGGACAACACGAATTCTGCATCTCAACTATTAGTAAAACTTTCGCCGGGAACAAACACCGCGAAAATTGAAAAGGGCATGCATAGTTTGTATGAAAAATATCATACGCCCGAACCCAATGATCATTCCAAGGCCGAGTTTAAACTGCAGCCTTTGGGTGATATACATTTCAATTCCAATTATGGGGGATATGATTTGCCATTGGCAAATAAACCCACGCTATATAGTTTGCTTGCCGTTGCGGCATTCCTGTTGTTGTTAGGTTGTATCAATTTTATAAATCTCACCACAGCTCATGCATCTCACCGGGCGAAGGAAATAGGCATACGCAAAACAATGGGCAGCTCGAAGAAACAATTAATCATCCAGTTTCTAAGCGAAACATTTTTATTGACTTTTATTGCAACAATCCTTTCAGTCTTTTTGACACCGCTTATTTTAAAAGCTTTCTCAGGTTTCATTCCGGAGGGCTTGCATTTTAGCCTTGCAACACAACCCGGCGTGGTAATTTTTTTAATCATACTTATAATTGTTGTCACTCTTCTATCTGGTTTTTATCCTGCTATGATACTATCAGGTTATAAACCTGTATTGGTTTTAAAAAACCAGGCTTATGCCAACACCGGCAAAACACGTAATGCATGGCTCCGCAAATCATTAACTATTTCACAATTTGTAATTGCGCAGGTTTTTATTATGGCAACCATCCTCGTTGGCAAACAAATAACTTATACATTAAATAAGGATATGGGTTTTAAAAAAGATGCCATATTGCATATAAGCTTAAATTATTATGATACGGTAAAGAGCAATAAGTATGTTTTTATGGACAAACTTGAAAGCATACCCGGCATCGCAATGCTTAGCTTAAGCAATAATCCGCCATCATCTAACAGTACGTGGAGCAATGCGATAAAATATAAAGACGGAAAAAAGGAAATAGAAACCGATGTTCAATTAAAAATTGCAGACACCAATTATATAAAATTATACCACATAAAATTACTTGCAGGAAATAATATCACGCAAAGTGATACCACGAATCAGTTCCTTATTAATGAAACTTATGCGCATATACTGGGTTTTCAAAAATTGCAGCAGGCAGTAGGTAAGTATGTTTACTGGAACAATAATAAGCCTGTAATTATTACCGGGGTAGTGGCAGATTTTAACGAGCATTCGTTGCATGAGCCGGTTAAACCCCTTACGATAGGAAATGGCGTTGATCGTGCGAGGACGATTAATATTGCTCTCCGTCCGCAAAATGCAGATGGCACTTTATGGAAATCTACCATCGCTTCCATCGAAAAAGTTTGGAAAGAAATGTTTCCCAATGATGATTTTGATTACAAGTTCTTTGACGAAGACATTGCAAAATATTACGATAATGAAAAACATATTTCAAGCCTGCTTTTTTGGGCGACCGGCCTGGCAGTTTTTATTAGTTGCCTAGGCTTATTGGGACTCGTGATTTATACAACCACACAACGCACCAAAGAAATTGGCGTAAGAAAAGTATTGGGTGCTTCTGTGTCACAAATTGTGACAATGATTTCTAAGGACTTTCTATTATTAATTATAATTGCATTCGTAGTCGCCGCTCCTCTTGCATGGCTTGGCATGAATAAATGGCTTCAAAATTTTGCCTACCGCACAGATATAAGCTGGTGGGTGTTTGTGCTGGGTGCCGCAGTGATGATAATAATTGCGCTCTTTACATTAGGATTTCAAACCATTAAGGCAGCAATGGCAAACCCGGTGAAGTCGTTGCGAACAGAATGATTTTCATAGCTAACCAGGGTATGGCGAATGGCGGGTATTTAAATGATAATTTCTTCGGCAATCACGTAATAAATTGGCTGGAAAATTGTGTTTGCATATTTATTCGCTAATGATAAAATTAAATTGTCATGACAACGAAAGGCAATACTGCGCCGAATTCGTCCATGCCTTCCAAAGAAAAGGCTAAAAAGATTTCGGAGCATCAAAATCCACAAACGTTAGCTTTTTAAGGTCAAAAAAAGCCGAAAAAAATTCCAATAAAAACGTTGAGAAAATAGGTTCGCGGGATGATGATTGGAATGATGCAACCGGTATTCACACTTGAGTTCTTCGAATAAATGATAGAGAAAGACGGGTATATTCAAGGATTTGAAGGACTGGAGAGAACAAAACGTTAGTTACAAGCAGCAATTTGAAAGTACAATAGGTAAAAACAAGTGGGAACAAAAGAAGCATTTTCAGTAACTTTATCTATCTTATTTTACTATGCATTCAAAACCTGACATACGCCCAGGATTGTTATGGGAATATGATTTGAAAACATTCCATTGGGATCGCTCATATAAAATCGTGATTGAACGGGTGGTGCAACTTGGGCAGCTGAATGAATGGAGGGAGATACATAAATTCTACGGGCCTGAAAAAATCCTCGACACAGTTGATTGGTCAAAACAATTAGACCAACGTGACAAAATTTTCGCCCGCTTGTTTTTAAAATCAGATTTATTACATGCTGCATAAAAAGCCGTGGTCCGTCTCGGCAGAAATCTTTTCACTTATTCAGGAATTACAGGCATCTCCTGAATTGGAGGGCTTTCATTTGGTCGGTGGCACTGCATTGGCGCTCCAGTTAGGGCATCGCGATTCAATAGATATAGATTTATTTTCTCAATCAAATTTCGACTATATTCAGCTAACTGAATTTTTAAAGTCAAAGTTTTCATTCAATGAAAACTTTGTAAGAAAAAATACAATTATTGGATTTATTAATAAAATAAAAGTTGATTTTATTACACATCCATACAATTATATATTTCCGCCAATAACTGAAGAAAACATAACTTTCCTTTCAAAGGAAGATATTTCCGCTATGAAATTAAATGCCATCATAAACAGCGGACAGCGGCTAAAAGATTTTATTGATGTTTATTTTCTGCTTGAACATTTTTCCATTGCGGAAATGCTGATTTTTTTTGAAACAAAATACCCAAACACAAATCCATTGATAGCATTGAAAGCACTTAGCTATTTTGATGATGTGGATGAAACCGTTGATGCGCCCAGGCTCTTAAAGACATTACCTTTAAAGAAGATCAGGCAACGAATCAGTAAAGCAGTAATCCATACAAAAAAAATTTTTGCTGATGATGAGTAATAGATAATCTTCTGAATAGAAAAACTTGAAACCATATTAACACGGGAGATATAAATTTGAATATCAAAACTATTCTCCATTATATTGTATCAAAACCGTACACCTCCTGTATCGAAAACGAACTGCTTCGTACAATTTTTATAACTATTGCATTGTAAACCACTTGCCTTTTATTCCGGCATAACATTGGGTATTTTATTCAACTCATTAAGGAATAGTTATTATCGATCTTCAACCGGAATTAAAAACTAATAACATAAACGTTTAACATCAGTAGAAAACCTCATAAAGTTTATGCTAAAAAACTATTTCAAAATTGCGTGGAGAAATTTATTCAGGAATAAAGGTTTCTCATTAACCAATCTCCTGGGACTGTCCATCGGCATGACCTGTGCCATTCTAATTTTTCTTTGGGTACAGGATGAATTGAATTATGATAAGTCCCAAAAAAATTATAAGGACATCTACCAGGTAATGGCTCACCGTGATTTCAATAATCAAATTTTTACTGACCCGAGTATGGTTTTGCCCCTTGCACAATCGATAGAAAAGGAGGCAGTTCAGGTAAAACATGCAGTGGTAACCACTCATCAGCAACCGGCTAACTTCTCTTATGGTGATGTAAAATTGAAAAAAGACGGTTATACCGTCAGTGAACATTTTTTTGATGTTTTTTCCGTGAATTTTCTTAAAGGAACCCCGGCAACCGCTATAAACGATCCTTCTTCAATTGTGTTATCGAATTCTGCAGCCAGGGCACTGTTTGGAAATGATGATCCTATAAATAAAGTTGTAAAAATTGACAATGACAATGTTGCAAAAGTAACTGGTGTGTTTGAAGATATACCTGCAAATACAACCCTGCAATTCGACTATATAAGGCCATTTAATTATTCGAATGAAGATATTAAGCGTGCCATGACCGAATGGGTAAGTTCGTCGTGGCTTGTATTTGTGCAAACCATGCCGGGAGCAAACATTGCTGCATTGCAGAAAAAAATAAATGACATTAAAATACAGCATGATCCCAAAGATAAAAAAGTAAGCAGCTACTTTACTTTTCCAATGAGTAAGTGGCGGCTTTATAGTGATTTTAAAGATGGAAAAAATGCCGGCGGCATGATTGAGTATGTGAGATTGTTTACGATAATCGCTATTATCATTTTATTGATTGCGTGTGTAAACTTTATGAATTTGTCCACTGCACGTTCGGAGAAAAGAGCTAAAGAAGTAGGTATAAGAAAAACATTGGGTTCACATAAAAAGCAACTGTTGTTGCAGTTTTTTACTGAATCAATAATTCTTGCGTTTATATCTTTTGTTGTATCCGTACTTGCCGTTTATTTATTGCTTCCTTCATTTAATGTCTTAGTTGATAAACACCTGGTATTAAATATCACCAGACCCGTCTTTTGGTTGGGTGCGTTAATAATAATTTTATTTACGGGTATCGTTGCGGGGAGTTATCCTGCCTTATACTTGTCATCATTTAACCCGATAAAGGTTTTGAAAGGCACTTTTTCCGGTGGTAAAAATGCCGTGTTACCAAGGCATGTTTTAATAGTTGCACAATTTATCATTTCTATTTTGTTGATCTCTGCAACCATTATCGTTTACCAACAGATAAAATTAATTAAGGATCGCGATATGGGTTATAATCCAAATAACCTTATATCAATACCTGGAACACCAGATACGCAAAAGAATTTCGATGTCATTAAACACGAACTGCTGCAGACCGGAATGTTCAACGCAGTTACAAGAACAATGGCTCCAATCACTCAAATATGGTGGAGATCGCCAGGCCCCGGTTATACAGGCAAACCGGCTGATCAAAATATAATTTTTACAGGCCTTACCACTGATAAAGATTTTACGAAAACCATGGGTATTAAAATGGTTAGTGGAAAAGATTTTTCAGGAACTCCTGTCGATTCATCATCCATGTTATTGAATAAGGCAGCAGTTGAGGCTATGGGTTTAAAAGACCCGGTTGGAATGAAAATGCGATATGGAAAAGATTTTACCGTAATTGGTGTAACAGATAACGTGATAATGGAATCGCCATTTAAGCCTGTTGACCCCATGATGATTTTTTATGACCCTCCTAACTCCAATTATATAAGCATGCGTTTAAATAATGGAGTTCAGCCACAAAAAGCGCTCGGTTCTATGGAAACAATTTTTAAAAAATATAATCCTGCGTATGCATTCGAATACGAGTTTGTTGATAAAGAATTCGGAAAAAAGTTTTTGAATGAAGAGCTTATCAGTAAGCTCAGTAACATTTTTGCAATGTTAGCTATTTTTATTTGTTGCATTGGCCTGGCCGGCCTGGCAGCTTTTACTATTGAAAAAAGAATTCGTGAAATTGGAATAAGAAAAGTATTGGGCGCTACCGTTCAACAATTATTGCTTCTTATTTCAAAAGAATTTTTAAAACTTGTATTGATAGCATTTGTCATCTCAATTCCGCTTGCCTGGTGGCTGATGCATAACTGGCTGCAGAAGTATGAGTATCGCGTTAACATCAGTATTTGGATGTTTGGAATAGTTGGCTTTGTTATTCTTTTACTTACGTTGATCGTGGTGAGCGCAAATACGATGAGTGCCGCAATGCGTAATCCTGTGAAAAGTTTAAGAACTGAGTAAAGAACTTCTGAATCATGATTTACAGAATTTATAGATTACCATGATTCAGAAAATAAATCAACAAAATCTCTGTCTGCCGGCAGACAGGTCATCTAATCAATTAAATCCTGATTCAGACAATGATAAAAAATTATTTCAAGATTGCATTAAGAAATTTAAGAAAGAACAAAGCATTTTCTTTCATCAATATTTTTGGATTGGCAATAGGGCTTACCTGCTTCATGTTCATAGCAGTATTTGTTTATAATGAGTTGAGCTACGACAAATATCCTGCTGAGGCTAAAAATATATACCGGGTATTGCTGTCAACAACAGGCAATGGCGACGTGGCCGTTTATCCGATGGTAGATGTTGCAGTGGGTGAAGGAATTAAGAATGCATTTCCTGAAGTGAAGGCAACCACAAGGCTTTCACCTGCAAGTGATTTTATAAAATATGATGACAAGCAATTCAAAGAACAGCATATTGCTTTTGCCGATTCTAATTTTTTGCAGGTATTTTCTATTCCGCTCATTGAAGGCAATGACAAGGAAGCTTTGGTACAGCCCAACAGCGTAGTTATTTCGAAAGCATTTGCAAAAAAATATTTTGGTAATGAAGAACCTTTGGGTAAATCCCTGACACTTGGCATAAGAGGCGCTCTATATAAAGTAACCGGTGTTATTGACAAAGTGCCTGATAATTCTCATTTTCATTTCGATGCCTTTTTAAGTCTTTCCACATTTCATATTACTAAGAGCACTTGGAGCAACGTTGGTTACTTCACTTATTTGATGTTGAACAAAAATGCCGATCCTAAAAAACTTGAAGCAAAGTTTCCGCAACTCGTTGCAAAATATGTAGTACCCGAAATTCAGCATGACATGGGAGTAAGCCTGGCAGAGGCGCAGAAGTCAGTGAACACATTCCGGTTTTCGTTACAGCCGCTTACCGATATTCACCTAAGCTCCAATACAAAATATGAACTGGAGCCGAATGGTGATATACAATATGTCTATATTTTTTCTGCCCTGGCAATATTTATTTTATTGCTGGCCTGTGTAAACTTTACCAATCTTTCCACCGCACGAGGCGTAAAGCGTTCAAGAGAAGTTGGTATTAGAAAAGTATTGGGTTCAGTAAAAAAGCAATTGGTTTTCCAGTTCCTTACTGAATCAGTTTTACTTACTTTTTTGGCAATGCTTTGCGCAGTTGGTTTAATATTTTTCCTGTTGCCTTATTTCAACGAAGTCGCTGGTAAAAATATCACCTTTGCTTTTTTTCTCGGCTACAAGTCAATATTAATAATGGTTTCATTAGTTCTTATTGCCGGAATATTAGCCGGTATTTATCCTGCTTTCTTTTTATCATCATTTAATACAATTAAAGTTTTAAAGGGCTCAGCAGCTTCAAAAGGCTCCCAGAAAAAGCTATTGCGAAGTGGTTTAATTGTATTCCAGTTTTTTGTTTCAATCGCGTTAATCATTGCTACCATCATTGTTTACCAGCAATTGCATTATATGCAAAATAAGAAGTTAGGGTACGACCAGGAGCAAGTATTATTTCTGCCTGATGCAAGATTATTAGGAAAAAATCAAACTGCATTTGAGCAGCAATTGTCGCAGGATAGCAGGGTAGTTTCAGCAAGTATTTCAAGGTATGCGCCGGGCAGTATTTTTATGGATGGCACCCAGGTATATCCAAAAAATGAAAACGGCAATGGAACAGAAATTCATGCAAATATTTATCACGTGGATTATGATTATATACGCACACTAGGTCTTCACATCGTACAGGGTAGAAATTTTTCAAAAGATTTTCCTACAGATTCTTCAGGAATAGTTATTAATGAAGCAATGGTGCGTGAATTAGGTTGGAGCGGAAGTAATCCGATTGGAAAATCAATCGTGCGGTCCGGGCAGCAGGAATATAAAGTTGTAGGCGTCGTTAATGACTTCAATTACGCCTCTGTAAAACAAAAAATTGCGCCGCTGATGATGCTGCTGGGCGGAAATTTCGGGGGGTTAATAGTAAAAATTAAAACTGCTGATGTAAAAGGTTTTCTTACCGGTTTGAAAACGCAGTGGGATGCTTTCAACCCTGATGGCCCTCTTGAATACAATTTTCTTGACGATACTTTCGCGAAATTATATGCAAGTGAACAACGCACCCAGCAAATATTTTCAGTCTTTGCAACTATTGCCATCATCATCGCAAGCCTGGGATTATTCGGACTTTCTGCATTTGTAATTGAACAGCGAAGAAAAGAAATTGGTATCAGGAAAGTCCTGGGCTCCTCCGTTCAAAATGTATTGCTGTTGGTTTCAAAAGAATTTTTATTCCTGGTAGGAGTGGCCTTTATTATTTCAGTTCCGGTAACATGGTGGGCAATGCACACATGGTTGCAGGATTTTGCCTACAGGATAAATATAAGCTGGTGGATTTTTGCAATAGCAGGTTTTGCAGCGATTCTAATTGCATTGCTAACGGTGAGTTTCCAGGCTGTAAAAGCAGCGATAGCTAATCCGGTGGAGAGCTTGAGAACAGAATAACCCATTGCCCAAAGTGAAGAGTGAACTAATTCGTAAAAATTCGTGTAATAAAATTAAATACTATGCTCAAAAATTATTTCAAGGTTGCCTGGCGAAACCTGATGAAATATAAATTCATCTCGTTTATTAATTTGTTTGGGCTCACGGTGGGCCTTACCTGTTGCCTGCTTATCACTACTTATATTCTAAATGAGTTGAGCTATGACAAGTATAATAAGAATGCAGAGAATATCTATCGTGTTACAAGAAGCTTCAATAATGAAGATGGTGTTGTTTCTCTTAACCTTAGCACGGTCTCTCCTCCGTTCGGCTATTACTTTCCATCAGAATTCCCGGAAATAAAAAAAATGACAAGGCTCTTAAACAATGGCACAACGCCTCTTAAGTACAAAGAGAAACTTATCAACGAACCCGACGTTTATTTTGCCGATGAAAATCTGTTTGATGTGTTTACGCTTGATGTTATTAAAGGAGGCCCGAAAACTGCTCTGAAAGATCCTTTTTCAGTAATGATGACTGAAGAAGTAGCGAAAAAATATTTTGGCAATGAAGACCCGATGAATAAGGTATTAAGAGCCAACAACCAGTTCGACGTGAAAGTTTCAGGTATTTACAAAGCTTTCCCTTCCAATTCTTTTATGCATCCGGGCATGCTGCTTTCGTTTAATACTTTAAAAGATTCCGCCGTATATGGTGAAGAAAATCTTCGCACAAACTGGGGGAACAATTCTTTCTTCACTTTCCTGGTACTGCCCAATCATTACGATCCAAAAAAGCTTATTACAAGATTTCCGGCATTTTTAGACAAGCATATGAGTATGGAAGAATATGGCGGGAAGCAGGCTTCAAAATTTACATCTTTAGGGTTGCAAAAGCTTACTGATATTCATCTTTACTCTCATACTGATTATGAAGCAGAGCCTAACAGTGACATTAGCCGTGTGTATATTTTTGGTGCTATTGCATTATTTATTTTACTTATCGCGTGCATCAATTACATGAACCTTTCTACTGCACGTTCCGCATTGCGGGCAAGGGAAATAGGGATAAGAAAAGTAATAGGTGCACGAAAGAAGGAATTGATATTTCAATTCCTCAGTGAGTCTGTTTTAATAGCATGGGCGGCTATTTTTATAGCATTGGTTTGCCTGTATTTCACATTGCCCTGGCTCAATAGAATTTCGGGTCAGCATTTATCATTGGGAATTTTAATGAGTTGGAAAGTTTTGCTGCCTGTTTTTTTGGCGCCTTTTGTGGTAGGTATTTTATCTGGCGTATACCCGGCGTTATTCATGTCTTCATTTCAGCCCGTGCAAACTTTAAAGGGATTATTTAAAGTTCGCGGTAGCAATATTTCTTTTAGAAAAATTTTGGTGGTAACACAGTTTGCAATATCTATTGTACTTATTATTACTACCATCATTGTGTTTCAGCAGTTGCGCTATATGCAGAAAACTTCTTTAGGCTATGATAAGGAACACCTGATTACGCTCCCATACTATAATTCCATCAATACCAATTATGAAACTTTCCGGAATGAACTATTGCGGGACGCAAGCATAAAAGACGTTGCCCGCTCGTCACGTATTCCTACCGGCAGGCTTTTAGATGGCATGGGAGCTTCTGTTTTATCGGGTGATTCCCTGGCTCCGGTAAAAACTGACATCCGGTTTGTTGCTACGGATTATGATTTTGTTCCTACATACGGTGTGCCTGTCGTTGCGGGAAGAAACTTTTCACGATCGTACAGTACCGATACCATAAATTCAATTTTGAATGAAACGGCTGTAAAGGCTATCGGCTGGAAATCGCCACGGGAGGCTATCGGCAAAGATTTTAAGTATGGCCAATTCAAAGGGAAGGTCATTGGGGTAATTGCAGATTTTCATTTTGAATCGCTCCACCAGAAAATAGCTCCTATTGTTTTAATAAACCCTGCTACTTCACCAACGCAATCTTTTTTTAACAGCCTTTCTCTAAAAGTGGCAGGCAATAATATTCCGGATGCGTTGGCATCTGTAGAAAAAGTGTGGAAGAAATACCTTCCTGAAATTCCCTATCAGTATACATTTCTTGATGAAAGATTTGATAAGCTGTATGAATCAGAACAGCGGCAGGGCACCATATTTACAATATTTGCCTGCATCGCGATTTTCATTGCATGCCTGGGATTGTTTGGCCTTTCCGCTTTTGCAATTACACAGCGTGTAAAAGAAATTGGCGTAAGAAAAGTATTAGGCGCAAATGTCAGTTCCATTGTTGCACTGTTATCGAAAGATTTTTTAAAGCTGGTATTTATCGCAGCGATCATTGCATTTCCCATTGCCTGGTATGCGATGACCAACTGGTTAGCTGATTTTGCGTATCGCATCAATATCCATTGGTGGGTTTTTGTCTTGTCTGCAATACTCGCATTAATTGTTGCATTGGGTACGGTAAGCTTCCAGGCAATAAAGGCGGCCGTTGCAAATCCTGTAAAATCATTGCGAACGGAATAAGTAAATGTGAAGCATAAAACATGAATCGTGAATCGTGAATACAAAGTAAATAAATTAGACATCATTAAATCGTACATCAGCAATATTTTTTTATGTTTAAAAATTATTTCAAAATCGCGTGGCGCAATATTAAAAAGAACAAAGGTTTTTTTGCGCTCAATTTTGTTGGCTTGTACATAAGTGTTGTTGCATGTTTATTAATCGGTTTGATTATTCTGCATGAAACCAACTTTGATAAATCAACTAATAAAGGCATCAGCATTTACAGGATTGTAAAAAGTAATACTGTATCAACAGGCAAAACATACAATCCTGTAACACCCTATCCGCTTACGGGTGCAATGCGAGCGGCCATGCCTGGCGAAAAACTGATTTCTCAAATTCATTTTCAAAAAAATGATGTCATCTCTTTTGATGATAAAAAGTTTAAGGAACAGAATATAGTTTTTGCAGACTCTGTGTTTCCAAAACTTTTCCCTTTGTCTATACAACAAGGCAGTATTGACAAAGCATTGTCTGAACCCGGTTTTACCATTCTCACTGAAGAAACTGCGCACAAATTTTTTGGCAATGAAAACCCAATTGGCAAACGCATAAAAATTGCCAATCTTGTTGATCTGCAGGTAGCTGCTGTAATTGCCAATGCGCCTGCCAATTCGCACCTGCCTTATAATATGCTTATCTCTTTTGCTTCATTAAAACCGGAGTTTATCGGCGGCTATCCGCTTGATCAATGGGGCTTAAATGCAGCGGGATATGCATACATCGCTTTATCAAATCAGAATCAAACACAACAAGTACAAACAATACTTGCTTCCATTGCCAATGATCATCTTAATAGCAAAAAAGATGGAACTGAAACAACATTCAGCCTTCAGCCTTTGCCTGATATTCATTACAATCAATTGTATGCAGCAAGTAATCCTGCTTACACAATAAATTACAGCTATCTCTATTTAATAGGCGCCATAGGCTTGTTCCTGATATTGGCGGCTTGTATTAATTACACTAATCTTTCTACCGCTCTTGCCATAAAAAAATCAAAAGAGGTTGGCATAAGAAAAACAATGGGCGCTACACGTGAGCATCTTATCAAGCAATTTTTATCAGAAACTTTTTTCCTTACAGCTTTTGTTTTTATTGCGGCAGCTTTATCCGTCAGGTTATTTCTTCCGTCATTAAATAATTTTCTTGATAAAAATATTTCGCTTACCTGGCTGCATGTAAACAGTGCGTTTTTATTAATTGCGCTATGGGTTTTTGTTTCCGTGCTTTCAGGTTTATATCCTGCATTTGTTTTGTCAGGCTTTAATCCCATCACTGCTTTAAAAAATAAAACAGTAACCCCAAAAGCATCTGTTGTTACCTTAAGAAGAGGTTTAGTTGTATTCCAGTTCTTCACGGCGCAAGTATTAATTATTGGCGCAATAGTGGTAGCAAAACAAATGAATTTTATACAGTCTCAACCTTTAGGCTTTAGCAAAAATAATGTAGTGGATATAGGTATTCCGGAAAACAAACCCGAACAATTAAAATTGCTGAATGATAAATTATCTGCAATATCAGGCATTAGCAGTGTAAGTTTTTCGTTAGGCGCACCTGTAACGGAGAATAATGCTTTTACAAGTTTTAACCGTAAAGAAAAATATACTTCAGAAAAAATTGATGTGGAGGTAAAAGCAGCAGATAAAAATTATTTAAAAACTTATGGGTTGCAATTGACAGCAGGAAGATGGTTTAATGAAAATGATGAACACAATATTGATAATGCTATTCCTGATTCTTTAAAGCATTATGCATTTGTATTAAATGAAACGGCTGTCAAATCGCTTGGATTTTCATCTGCACAGGATGCATTGGGTAAGTATGTTACGTTCGGCATAAATGATATTTCAGCGCCGGTAATGGGTGTGGTGAAAGATTATAACACCGCTTCTTTACACGATGTTGTGAAGCCTGTGTTGATGGTTGAATTTCCTTTCTTCTATTATAATGCAGGAATAAAATTTACCAACGGTTATTCTTCTTCTGTTCTATCCTCAATTGAAAAGGCATGGACATCTGTTTATCCGCAGCAATTATTTGAAAGTAATTTTTTGGATGAACATATTGCTTCTTTATATAAAAATGAAAAACGTACGCAGGAGTTATTTAACCTGTTTACATTTTTATCCATCGTAATAAATGTACTTGGCCTTGTTGGCCTGCTCTCGTTTATGATTGAACAAAAGACAAAAGAAATAGGTATACGAAAAGTACTGGGTGCTTCCATAAAAGATATATCATTCATTTTATCAAAAGACTTTTTTCGTTTGATAATTATTGCATTCTTTATTGCTGCACCAATCGCATGGTTACTGATGAATAAATGGCTGCAGGATTTTGCTTATCGTACTCCCATAAGCTGGTGGGTTTTTGCAGTGGCAATTTCAACGGCATTGATAATAACATGTATTGCAGTAAGCTTCCAGGCAATAAAAGCAGCAATAGCAAACCCGGTAAAATCATTGCGAACAGAATAAAGACGCGGATTAATGTAAGATAAATATGTGTTGAAAAAAGGCGTGAGAGCATTTCATTATTTCATTTAAAAAAAATTATTTTATGCTGAAAAATTATTTTCTTGTCACGCTCAGGAACATTAAAAAAAATGCTGTTTTCTCAACCATTAACATTTTAGGCCTAGCATTAGGCATCTCCTGTAGTTTATTGATTATGCTTTGGGTAAAAGATGAGTACAGTGTTGACGCATTTCACAAAAACGGTTCGCAGTTATATAGTGTGTACGAAAAGCAATACCGTGATGGACTGGTAAACGCATTTCATGGGAGCCCCGGAATTATGGCCGATGAAATGAAACAGGTTTTGCCTGAAGTACAATATGCAACGAATTATGACTGGGGCGAACTGAGCACCTTTGAAGCCAACAATAAAGTAATTAAGGAAAATGGAAATCATGCAGGACCTGATTTCTTTAAAATGTTTTCTTATCCGTTGCTGGAAGGAAATGTGAGGACAGCCTTACAATCACCTTCTGATATTGCCATCTCAAAAAAAATGGCAGAAGAATTTTTTGGTTCTCCTGCACAGGCTATCGGCAAAACTATACGTTACCAGAACGATAAAGATTTTAAAGTAACCGCTGTTTTTTATAATACGCCGGAAAACAGCACGGAACACTTTGATTATATTCTTACATGGCAGCATTTCCTCGATGGCAATAGCTGGGCAAAAGACTGGACTAACAACGGCCCAAGATGTTTTATTATGCTTCGTAAAGGAACCGATGCAAAAGCCTTTGAAGCAAAGTTCACGAGATTTTTAGATAAATACAATAAGGAACAAACTGCCCATTCGTACATACGCTTAGGGATACAACATTATGGAGACGTTTACCTCCACTCAAATTTTGATAAACAGGGAAATCTTTCCGGGGGAAGAATTCAATACGTAAACCTTTTTAGCATCGTTGCCATTTTTATTTTATTAATAGCCTGTATCAATTTCATGAACCTCACTACGGCACGCTCTGTAAAGCGTGCAAAAGAAATTGGCGTAAGAAAGGTGGTGGGGGCGCTTCGGTTTGCATTAATAAGACAGTTTTTATTCGAAGCCTTATTAATAGTATCGATTTCAATTGTAATTTCTCTTTTGCTGGTTACGTTTGCATTGCCGCAATTTAACCAGCTTACTGCAAAGCAAATTCGTATTC
>JBBSPK010000059.1:0-16330 GCA_038258875.1 Chitinophagales bacterium | reverse complement strand
AGGGAACTCATAAAATTGGGTATATATACCTGCCGGAATTTTATGCAGATTTTGAGGACCCAACTGCACGCCGTTCAGCAACAGACGTCGCTAAAGAAGTTGAAAAATTAAAGGCTGAAAACGTTGATGGTATTGTAATCGACCTTCGTGGCAATGGAGGTGGTTCTTTGAATGACGTGGTTGATATGGCAGGATTATTTATTAAAGATGGCCCCATTGTGCAGGTAAAGGGCCGCGATGAAAAAGCTAATATTTTAAACGATCGTGATAAGGACGTATTATACACCGGACCCCTTGCCGTAATGGTAGATGAATTGAGTGCTTCAGCGTCAGAGATATTTGCTGCTGCGATCCAGGATTATCATAGAGGTATCGTTATCGGAAGCAGCTCCACTTATGGAAAAGGTACTGTTCAACGAAGCATATCATTGGATCCCCAGGCGGAGAATGCGTTGTTCAACAAACCATCAGAAGGTTTAGGAGATATCAAACTTACTTTCAGGAAATTTTACCGCATCAATGGCGGAGCAACCCAATTGAGAGGGGTGGTACCTGATATTGTAATTCCTGATAGGCTTGAGAACGTAAAGTTTCGTGAAAAGGATAACCCTGATGCCTTGAGCTGGGATGAAATTCCAAAAGCAAATTACACTACGTGGAATCCAGGTTATAGTTTTAATACTGTGATAAGCCAAACCAATTCAGATTTGAATCAAAGTCCGATCTTCAGGAGTATCCGGGACGATGTAAACCTGCTCGATACATATAAAGATGAAGAGACCCCGCTTAATATCAATAAATACCGTGAAAGGCTGACCAGGATAAAAACAACCTCCAAACAATTGGATGACTTGACTAAACTTTCTGTTGACCTTGTTGTAAAAAATATTAATACGGATTCTATTGCTTTGGGCAGCGACAAAGATAAAGTTGAAAAAAACAAGGCATTTTTGAAGCGCATCAGCGACGATATATATGTTGATGAAACGGTTAAAGTGATCAATAAAATAATTGGTGAGGCTCAGTTGGCCCAGGTTCAGATAAAATAGATTCTCTTTTAGTTAATACAGAACCGGCATCTGCCGGTTTTTTTTTGCTTTGAATAAAAGAATATTGATGGATGTTTAAGGCGTTTTACAACATCATTTTAATATGAAGGAAACTCATTAATATTATTTTTCTTTTTACCCTATCTTTGCGACCTAAAATTAAAATCTTGGCTACAAAGTTTTCAAAAGAAACTTATTTGTATTGGTACGAACTCATGCTTTTATTGCGCAGGTTTGAAGAAAAAGCGGGGCAGATGTATGGAATGCAAAAAATACGGGGATTCTGTCATTTATATATTGGACAGGAAGCAATTGCTGCGGGCTGTATGACGGCAACAATACCCGAAGACATTTTCATTACTGCTTATCGTGATCATGCACTTGCCATAGCGAAGGGTGTCTCAGCTAAGTCGTGCATGGCGGAATTGTATGGTAAGGCCACCGGGTGCAGCAAAGGCAAGGGCGGCAGCATGCACATGTTTGGAGTAAAGGAAAGATTTTTTGGTGGTCATGGTATAGTAGGGGCGCAAATAGGTACCGGCGCCGGACTGGCATTTGCCGAAAAATATAAAGGCACACAAAATACGGTGTTGTGTTTTTTTGGCGATGGTGCGGCCAGGCAGGGTATTCTTCATGAAACCTTTAATATGGCGATGCTATGGAAGCTTCCCGTGGTTTTTATTTGCGAAAATAATAATTACGCAATGGGTACGTCCGTGGCCCGCACGTCCAATGTGCTGGACATATACAAGCTTGCCGATGCTTATGATATGCCCGGGGACAAAGTTGACGGCATGAATCCCGAAACAGTGCACCAGGCAGTAGAAAGAGCGGTAAAAAGAGCAAGAGAAAACGGAGGGCCAACCTTGCTTGAAGTAAAAACATATCGTTATAAAGGCCATAGCATGAGTGACCCGGCCAAATATCGTACGAAAGAGGAGATGGAAGAATATAAGCAACAGGATCCTGTTGAAACAACTCTTGCCAAGCTAAAAAAAGAATTTAAAGTGAGCGACAAAGAAATTGAAGAAATAAATGAAAGGGTAAAAGATGAAGTGGAAGAATCCGTAAAATTTGCTGATGAAAGTCCGTTCCCCGATGATGATGAGTTGTATAAGGATGTATATGCGCAGGAAGATTATCCCTTTATAGTTGACTAATAGCAACAGGTGTAGTATTCGGGAACATAAAGTCATCATCGCTCCGTAGGAGCGAAATATTGTAAAAAAAATTAGAATGCATCTACGCTCCGTTAGGAGCGAAATCTTTGTAGAAAAAATTAAAATACGCATGCGCTCCCCGTTCACGGTTCATGAGTGGTTTATTGGAAAATAAAAATTAAAAATGGCTGATAAAAAAATTCAAAATACAGAAGTAGACGTGATAGAAAGGGCCCGTGGTTTTTGGGAAAATTATAATAAACCGCTAATCTTTATAAGTTCTGCAATCATAATATTATTAGGCGGCTGGCTTGTCTACAAATACATGTTCAAATTACCAAACGAGGAAAAAGCAAATGACGCTGTTTTTGTAACTCAAAAATATTTTGCAGATTTTAGCAATGCTCCTTCTGATTCTACAAAAATAATGTTGGCTGCAAAATGTCTTAATGGTGATGGCGTGAATCCCGGAGCACTTAAAATTATTAATAAATTTTCAGGAACTGACGCTGCTAATTTGTGTGAATATTATGCCGGCGCCTGCTATCTTCATCTTCAACAGTTTGATAAAGCAATAAAGTTTCTAAAGGATTTTGACGCCAACGGGGCTTCACAAATAAAGAGCAGGGCTTATGGAATGATAGGTGACGCAAGTGCAGAGCTTAAGAAAAATGACCAGGCATTGGAATATTATAAAAAGGCGGCTGATGTGGATGACAAAGATGAATTTACTTCTTCCGAATTTCTTTTCAGGGCGGCTCTTTTTGCCGAGGCATCGGGAAAAACAAAAGAGGCAATTGATCTTTTCAAGAAAATAAAAGATGAATATCCTCTTTCCGAAAAAGCCGCAGACGCTGATAGGTATCTTGCCCGGCTGGGAGAATTTTCAGAATAAATATTTACAGGCAACTTAATGGCAGCAGTAAACGAAAATCTTTATAATTTCAATACAGGCATTCTCCCAAAGAATGCCTGTATCGTTATTGTACATACTGAATGGAATTCTGAAATAGTTGATAAACTTCTCGAAGGGTGCATCAGGATGCTGAACCATTTTGGAATGAGCAATTATAAAGTAGTGACGGTACCCGGCGCTTTTGAAATACCTTTTGCAATAAAAAATTTTTGGGATACCTACCAAAATAAATTTGAAAAACCCCAGGCATTTATTGCACTGGGATGTGTACTAAGAGGAGATACGCCACATTTTGATTATGTATGCAAGGCCGTTACTGATGGCGTATTACATCTTAATTTTATATTGCCGGTTCCTACAATTTTCGGGATGCTCACAGTCGATAACCAGGTGCAGGCAACTGAACGTGTTGGAGGCGTGCATGGCCACAAAGGCGAGGAGGCGGCAGTTTCAGCATTAAAGATGATGGCGCTTAAATACTTAGTATAATCCTGTTCATTATCATCCATCTCCTTGCCGGGTTAATAATTTTAAAAGGACATTTTTAATGAAAGTTCAGATATTTATACCCTGTTTTATTGACCAGTTATATCCTCAGACAGCTTTCAATATGGTAAAAGTTTTGGAGAAAGCCTGTTGTGAGGTATCCTATAACACCAACCAAACCTGTTGTGGTCAACCCGCCTTTAATGCCGGTTTTTGGGACGATGCAAAAGATGTTGCTACTAAATTTTTAAAGGATTTTGACGGCACCGAATACATCGTTGCGCCATCGGCCTCATGCGTCGGATTTATCAGGAACTATTATGGCGGCTTGTTCGAAAATTCATCCTTGCATAACAACGTAAAAGACGTTGCCAAAAGGATATTCGAGTTTACAGAATTTCTTACAGAAATTTTAAGAATTGATAACTATGGGGCAGTGTTGAATGCAAAAGCAACTTATCATGATAGCTGTGCCGCGTTACGGGAGTGTAAAATAAAAGATGGGCCAAGAAACTTGCTCAAAAAAGTTAAAGGCCTTGAATTGGTTGAGATGATTGATATAGATACCTGTTGTGGATTTGGAGGTTCGTTTGCCGTTAAGTTTGAGGGCATATCAATTGCAATGGCCGATCAAAAAGTTCATCACGCATTAGATACAGGCTCAGAATATATCATCTCCACAGATCTTAGCTGCCTCATGCATATGGATGGATATATCCAGAAAAAAAATCTGCCGATAAAAACGATGCATATTGCCGATGTGCTGGCAAGTGGATGGGAGTAAATAAAACTTCTTTACAATTTTTTTTCGAAATACTTATGGCGAAGAGTTTCAAATTTTTTTCTCAGTTCTGTTGAGAGTAGATGCAGAGCACCTGCATTTAAAGTGGGCGTCATTTTTTCACGCGTTGGATTCGTAAACGTTATTTCGTTGTCCCACTTGTCTTTAAATTTTTGAGAAGCGCCTTCGGCTAGCTTTGCAAACTGCTCCTGGAACTTTTGCTGTTGTTCGATTTCTATATTCATAGAAAGATTTTAAATTACCTAAAGGTACTCCTTTTCAAACTGGCAATATTTCGCCCAATTATTCAGAACTACTTATCTCATATGTAAAATCTTTATGGATTGTTTATTTAACAGCGTAATAAAATCATAACTTTCGTAACCTGTTAAAACAACTACGCTTGAAATACATAACACGTACAGTTTGGATTTTATCCCTGGTTAGTTTATTTACAGATGCCGCCAGCGAAATGCTGTACCCCGTCATGCCAATTTACCTTAAGTCAATTGGCTTTTCTGTTATCTTAATTGGAATACTTGAAGGCGTTGCCGAAGCTACTGCTGGTCTTAGTAAGGGCTACTTTGGCAAACTGTCCGACAACTCCGGGAGGCGGGTTCCTTTCGTACAAATTGGCTATGTATTAAGTGCTATTTCGAAACCAATGATGGCAGCTTTCATTTACCCGGTTTGGATATTTTTCGCAAGAACAATTGATCGGTTTGGAAAAGGAATCAGGACAGGTGCAAGGGATGCGATCCTGTCGGACGAAGCAACAACTGCAACAAAGGGAAGGGTTTTTAGTTTTCACCGTGCACTGGACACACTCGGTGCAGTGATTGGTCCTCTGTCAGCATTAATTTATTTGTATTACTACCCGCAAAATTATAAAACACTTTTCCTTATTGCGTTTATTCCCGGTTTGTTTGCGGTGATAACTTCTCTTTATCTAAAAGATAGAAGAGCATACCAACATAAACCAAAAGTATCAACTCCTTTTTTTTCGTTTCTTAAATATTGGAAGAATAGCCCTCCTGGATATCGCAAGCTCGTCACAGGATTGCTTGTATTCACATTATTCAATAGCTCGGATGTTTTTTTGTTGCTCAAAGCAAAGCAATCGGGAATTAGTGACACCATGGTAATAGGAATTTATATTTTCTACAATCTTATTTACGCATTATCTGCTTTTCCTCTTGGCATTATTGCCGACAAAGTGGGGCTAAGAAAAATTTTCCTTTTCGGGCTGGCCTTATTCGCCATTGTATATTTCGGGATGGGATCTAATAGCAATTTTTATTTTTTCATTCTATTTTTTTTTCTTTATGGGATTTATGCGGCCGCTACAGAGGGAATTTCAAAAGCATGGATCTCAAATATTATTGACAAAAAAGACACGGCTACAGCGATTGGAACCTATTCCGGACTGCAAAGCATTTGTACTATGTTGGCGAGTTCAATAGCCGGATTAATCTGGTTTGAATTTGGCGCACCTGCAACTTTTTTGCTAACAGGTTTTGCAACCGTAGCTGTCATTATCTACTTTACTATCGCTGTAAAGCATCCTTAATGCAGAAACAATACTCTCTAAACAATAATAGAAACATTGGTGCGCTTAATTGTGCGTTTATTACAATATCTTGATGAACTTTCTTCTCTTAAAAACCGTATATACCACAAAAATATTATTTTGAAAAATTTTCTCTACGCCTTTTTGTTTTTTGGCATTCTTGGTTCATGCAATCATAAAAAATTTATTGTCGAAGCGAATTATATTGATAGTCTCATTAAAAATTACACGGCACCCGCCGTTATTACAAACCAGGCAAATGTTGAATTCTGGGGCAAAAGAATCGACAGTTCAAAACCCGGGTTGACAAATGAATTAAAGTATTCATCAACTCTTGCTGAACGATTTGCTCTTAAAGGTGACATTCACGATTTAAAATCCGCCGATAGTATTTTGCATGTCATTTCTACAACCTACAACAATAAAGAACTGTCGCCATATATAGCGCTTGTTCCGCGTTCTATTTCGCAACACAGATTTAATGAAGCTGATAGCTTTTTAAACAGGGCGAAGCAGTTAGGCATCAAGCAATATGACGCTGCCGCACTTTCTTTTGATGTAAATTTTGAATTGGGCAGATATATTCTTGCAACCGAAAACTTAAATAAAATAAGATCTGATAAAGATTATGGTTACCAGTTTCGGCGTTCAAAGCTTGAACACTATAAAGGCAATCTTGATTCGGCAACTAACGCTATGATGGCTGCAGCATCACTTGCAGAGAATAATCCTATGTTGATTTCTGCAGCGTTATCCAATGCAGGAGATCTTGAATTGCATGATGGCAAACTTAACCAGGCCTATGAACTGTATAAAAAATCTATTGCAACGAACTCAAGTGATTTGCACAGCATCATGGGCATTGGATGGCTTGCCCTGGTGCACGATAAAAACGATTCACTTGCAAAAAAAATATTTCTTTTTGTTTCAACAAAAACAAAAGCGCCCGATCCAATATTAAAGCTTTCACAAAGCGCAGAATTAAATAATGATTCAACGTCAATGAAAAAATATGCTCAACAGTTTGCTGATGTTGCAAGTGACGGCGCTTATGGAACTATGTATAATAAATATCTTATTGAATTATATACAGGTATTTTAAATGAACCTGGAAAAGCTGAGGCTGTCGCAAAATATGAAATTGAAAACAGGGCGACTCCCCAAACATATGCATGGTATGTTTGGTGTCTTTATTTCAATAATAAAAAAGAGCAGGCATATAAAGTTTATGAAGAGCAGGTATCCGGGAAGCCCCTTGAGGGCATTGAATTATATTGGATGGGTAAAATGATGAAAGGATTGGGAAAAGGCTATAATGCCAAGGGATTTTTTGACGCCGCTGAAAAAAATAAATATGATTTAAGCCCGTCAAAGATGAAAGACCTCGATGAAAATTTAAAGGAATAATCTTTGTACTGTCCAGAACCCAGCGATAATTGTTATCAAAACAGATAACGGAATTACAATTCTTTTCCTGTACCAAACTTTATTTCCAAACCATTTTCCAAATAATATAAACGCAGAAAGTATAACTGTTAATTGTCCTAACTCAACACCAAGATTGAACATGAGTATTGATGTGAGATAGGAATCTCTTGGAAGGCCGAGCTGACCGAGTGCACTTGCGAATCCCATCCCATGTACCAGGCCGAATAGAAATACGACCCCAATTCTTGATTTTTTTAATTTCGGAGAAAAAATATTTTCAAGCGCCACATACATAATTGATAAGGCAATTAAGGGCTCAACAATATTTTCAGGGGTAATAATTAAATTATAACTCGAAAGTCCTAACGATACAGAATGCGCAACCGTAAACGCAGTCGCCTGCCATAATACCAGTTTTAATTTCGGGCTTAATAAATAAAGGCTTAACACAAATAAAATATGATCAAGTCCAAGAGGAAGTATATGTATATATCCTACTTCCAGGTAAAGCAAAGCAGCATCTTTGCCAGACATTTTTTCCAACTCTCCAACAACAGTATGAGCAAACAATGCGTTACTCATTAACAAAAATAAAATAACAAGCCCCGCGACTTTTGAAAAACAGGTGCTTTTTTTAAAATTAATTTTCATTAGAATTATTTTGTAGAACAAAGCTGTGGTCACAATCTTGCATCACAACCAGCCGCTGTTATTTGAAAAAAAATGCAATGCTCAACTTTGCAGCGAACTTAGTTCCGGGTGTAAAACAAATTTCATCCACCGGCCTTACTTCATTCTTTAAGCGTGTTTCAGTAGCAAATTGGGTTTCTTTCCATTTTGTGTTTAAGAGATTATTTAGAACCAATCCTATTTCATATTTCGGTTTCGTAAAATTGATTACTGCGTCCGTTATAAAATATCCGGTTGCGGTAAGGCTGTAATCTTCATTCGCCGGCCTGTCACCAATGTAACGATAACGCAGGCTCCCGTTAATGCTATTTTTATTGGAAAGAGTTATGCCTCCCGTGCTGGTCCAAATTGGAGCAAGTGGTATATAATTTTGGCCCTTTGAATTATCAATCGAACGGCCATGAGCATAATTTACATCAGCATCAAAATATAAATACCGGCTTGGTTGATATCGTCCAGAAAAGTCGAATCCAACCCGTCGTGTTTTACCACTAAACTCGACAAAACCGCCATCTCCGCTATAGACAAATTCCTGCTGAAGATAAATGTACCATAGCGCTGCGTTTATTATTACTTTATTGGCGGGCTTGAATACGGTTCCCAAATCTGCGCCATAGGCTGCAGGCAAAACCTCATATCCTCTTTCCACAACAACTGCCCTTGTATCATTTGAATGAAAACCTTTCCCGGTCGTTAAATAAAACTGCACTTTTTCGTTTAGGTGATAATAGAAATTTAACTTAGGGCTAAATATATTTGCAGCCGCTTTATAAGTGCCAATTCCAGGTAATATGCTGTCGCTTGCCAATTTATTATTGTAGTTATGATAAAACTGGTCAAAGCGTAAACCTACATTAATACTGAAGTTCCGGTTGAGATTAAATGTTTCACTTAAATAAGGCGAGAAGCTTAATTCATTAATATCACCCAATTTTATTTGACTGAGCGTTGTATAACGGTCTACTGTATGCGAAAGTCCAGAGTTATGAGTGAGATCCTGGCGGACATTCAACCCCAGTTCAGTTGATAGTTTCGTTTCTCCAATATAGCCCACATGATTATAGCTCCCGTTATAACCAAATAAGTTTCTGCCTTCCCTTTGTCGTATTTCATCACCATTAATTGTATCTTCTAAAAAGAAAGTAAAGTTTGTGTGGAGATCGAAATGAGTGTTGGAGTAATAAATTTGATTTTTTATCACGTCACCATTATCAAAAGACGTAATTAATTGTGCATTTACATTGGTCCTATATGTAAAGCCACATTCATATGGATCAATAGCCCCGTAAAATCCAATAAGTCCTCTATCTATTGCCCGATCGGGTATTTGCCCCGATGCATTCCATTTACTCCAAAAAGTTGTTGCTGATAAAATAAGATTACTGCGTTTTGATAACCGTCCATTGTATTTAGTAAATAGATTAAAGCGGTTAAAATGTTGCGGATTATCAAAATAACTATCGGAATACCTATACTCAGATGCGACATACCATGATTGTTGTTTTTCTTTTGCTTTCTCACTAAACAGATTAAACATTCCCAATCCGCGATACGTGTTGAACATTCCGGCCTCCAGTTTCACTGTATTATTATCAATTGTATTCTTTGTATTAAAATCTACAAAACCTGTTGTTGCAAAATCTCCTTTGTTGGCTGCATAAGGACCTTTCTTAAAATCGACATTTTCTATTGTTTCAGGAATAATAAAATGACTGTCTGCAAAGCCCTGGCCATGCGCATGAGATACCATATTGATCGGTAATCCATCTACATCAAGCCTGAAGTCTGTTCCATGATCAGCGTCAAAGCCACGAAGAAATATCTGTTCTGCTTTACCACCTCCCTGGTGCTGGCTGATAACAATGCCGGGAATGATCCGCAATACTTCCTGTGAATTATTTATGCCCCGCAGTGCAATATCTGTTCTGCTTATTGGCTTGTAAATATCACCGGCATTTGCAACGATAATCACATTTTGTAATTCAACCTGTTGCTGTTCCAAATTCAATGTTTTGTTATTCCTTAGTTCAGTCAACGTAAATTGTTTTGTGGTATAGCCAATATTATTAACGACAATGTATGAGGAGGTATCATATTTTCCTTTAAAAATAAATCTTCCGTTTACATCAGTAATGCCCGACTTATTAACGGGCATTAAGGCTACCGTGGCCCCTGCTATGGGTATTCTTGTTTTGTTGTCAATTATATTCCCTCTTAGTGTATCCTGTGATTTTACGGTAATTGAGAATAAAAGGAAGAATAGATACAATAGAATTTTATTCATGACTAAATTTTAACTGGTAGAATTAGAAAACGTTTATACACAACTTATCAATAGTATAAAACAGGGCATAACAGCGCTGTCTTACACACTCAATGAATCAGACATTTCGGAATTAATCAGCAAAATTTGGGAGGAGGGAAATTTCTTAAAATAAACCCAGGCTTGGGTTTATAAAGTCTTAACGAAGAATAAAATTGATCGGCAACATTAAAAGTAAGCCCATCATGAGACGTATCAACTGAAACATGAAAGGGAACCTGGTCTTCTAAATTTACATTTTGATGTTTGCTGCCCGCATTGTCGGGTGCTGTATCAGATAATTCCTTTTCGAGGTGATTGCTTCCAAATATTGCATGCACTGTAGCAATATGTATCGCTTCATAAAAAGTATGGGAGAGGGTATCGCTTACGATAGGCAGCATCGGCTTTAGCATTACGGTTACGTAAAGTAATATGAGGTAATATGCTACTGTAACTTTCATGCCGGTTAAGAAGAGAAAAGATTTTTTATTTAAGAGAAATCATTGCAAAGCTAATGTGGTTATATATACGTTTAGGACCTAAAAACGGTTTTGTCAAATTAACCTTTAAGGTTGAATGAACAGTTGCTAAGCAAAAAAAAACCGGAATAAATTCCGGTTTTGTCGAATCATAGTCTACGCATCATAATAACTTACACCACTTAAAATGGAGCGGCTACATATGGGAACGAGGTAAGAAATGCTTTGTCATTAGCCGGCACACCATCACTAGTCAAAGCAGCATTGTCTGAGCCTGCGGGTCCGCCGAATATTAACAATAATTCCACGTCAATAACATCATCGTTTAGGGCACGTCCTGTTAAAATGTTTGTGCCATCAAAAAATGTTGTCTTGCCAGTAGTGCTTACATTTAAGACATCCGTTGCTAAAAGAGTAGTTAAAGCACTGGCATCTTGCCCTAAAGCATTCGTTGTATAGCCAGCATTTAATGCGAGCAATTTAGCCTGGAACTTTGATTGAAAAGCACCACCCATTGCAGACGGGGTTGTAATGTTAAATGTTTCTTTGTCTGCTCCGTCGTTAAATACCGTGTTTATTGCGGGCCTTGCCATTTGGTCTTGCTGCTGATAATAAACAGTTCCGCCACCGCCATCGCCGCCTTTATCTTTGCAGGCTGTAAAAATCATACTTCCCGACAGGATAAGTGTTAATAATTTTATTGTTGTTTTCATTTTAATAATATTTTTTTTGATAATAAATTAATAGTTAATCGCGGTTTACATTTTTTTCTTTGTTTCAAGCCAAACGCTTATAGGGCCTGAGGCACCCAACATTGATTTCGGAACTTCGACAACCACGCTCATTACGTTTGTTCCCGCAAAAGTATCTGTGCCGGGACTGTTAAATCCCATCGCCGTGCCGCCAATAACTTTTTTGTATTGATCTAAATCAAAGAAAAACGGATCATCACGCGGGCCTGCAAAAACGGAAATTCCATTTCCAGTTCCCACAACGGCTGAAGAACCATAAGCGGTTACGGCTGCAGATGCAGTTACATTGCCCTCAATTTTACTGCGGGTGCCTTTTTCGGAAGGAGCAACAGGACCGTATACATTCATTTTGTTTGATGCTGCATCATACTTACACTGAATTACGAGGTCTTCAATGTTGTCAGCGTTGTTGTCAATATTAAATTCAATAAGAGTATTCTCATCAAATTTTGCAGCGCCTGTATTTGCAGGACTTAACAAGCCTTGCGTATTTGCTACGAAAACCATATTGGCAGTATTCGATCCCTGGAATACATACAAATCGGTTATGTCTGTTGATTGTCCCGTCACCGAGGGAGCATCAATGTGATCGGCTGCGTAAATTATACCACCTGTAACAAGGGTAAGAGCAGCGATGGCTGTGAATAAAATTTTTTTACGTTTCATTTTGTTTAAAGTGTTTTAGATTAATAATTGTTCCGGAAATTAATTTTGTGAAAAAATAAAAAACAGAACATATAACTTCATATAACAAAGAATTACGAGAAAGCTTATGGGATGGTTTTGTGAGAAGAGAAATTAAGTCCCATTATTTTTGCAGGGACAGCACGAACGGAAGATGTACGGTTATTTACTGTTGCAATTATTATCAAAATATAAAAACACTTATTATGAATTACTGGCTTGTAAAATCGGAACCTTCCACCTATGGATGGGAGCAATTGGTAAAGGATAAAAAAACAACATGGGATGGCGTGAGAAACTTTGCTGCAAGAACTCACCTACGTAGCATGAAAAAAGGTGATGCGGTTTTATTTTATCATAGCAATGAAGGAAAGGAAATAGTTGGTATAGCAAAAGTTGAGAAAGAAGCATACCAGGATCCTACAACGACCGAGAGTTGGGTAGCCGTTGATTTAAAGCCTTCTAAAAAATTGAAAACTCCTGTAACCCTTGAACAGCTAAAAGCAGATAATCGTTTTAAAGATATGGCCCTTGTCCGTTTAGGCAGGTTATCTGTTCAACCGGTAACAGAAAAAGAATGGAAAATGATCATGGATATGGCCGGTGAAAAATAATTTTTCTTTTTTAACACCAGATCAAGGTTACAAATTTTATGCAATTTGTATCAATAAGTAATCTCACTTTTAAACTTATTGATATGAAACCGATTTTCTTTCTATTATTTGCCCTATCAACTCTTATTCTCTCCTGTGATAATTTCCACTCTTCAAAAGATAAAAATTCTGCTGTAAAAGCAGAGACCCTGGATTTGTCACTGGCACCTCCCGGGATGAAAGCTACAAATGATGAGCTGTTTAAAACTAAGGAAACAGATACCATTAATGGAATTTCATTGAAAGGATACGCACCCGGGCAAAATCCTGACTGGGATAAAAAAATTATTAAAACGGCCTTTTTAAAATTAGAGGTAAAAGATTTCAAAAGTTACAGTGGCTTTACTCATAACATAGCAAAGCGTTATGGGGCTTATATTGCAGGCGAACAACAAAATCAGTCTAACGAAAAAAAGGAAGCTACCATTTCAATAAAAGTTCCGGTTGAACAATTTGACGATATGGTAAATCAACTTCCCTCAGATTCGGATAAGATTATCGAAAAGAAAATAACTACAGAGGATGTTACAGGTGAAGTGATTGATACGAAGTCAAGATTGCAGGCGAAAGAACAGATGCGGTTAAAATATCTCGAGTTTTTGAAGCAGTCAAAAAATATGGAAGACATATTGAAAGTACAGAATGAAATAAATAATATACAGGAGCAAATGGAATCAGCATCGGGCAGAATAAATTATTTATCGCATCAATCTGCTTACTCAACAATTAATCTCACGTTTTATCAACCCTTGCCAGGTTATAATCCTACAAATGATTCTCCCGGTTTTTATAGGAGAACCATAAATGCCTTTAAGACCGGCTTTAATTTTATTGCGGATGTTTTTATTGGAATGGTATCAATATGGCCATTGTGTTTTCTTGTGTTTTTTGTTTGGATAGTATGGAAAAAGAACTTTCCAAAAATTTCGTCCGCAAGACAGAAATAGTAAGTTTGCCGAATGAAACATCTTGTGGTACTCACGGGTGCGGGCATAAGCGCAGAAAGCGGTTTAAAAACTTTCAGGGACAGTGACGGCCTTTGGATGGGCTACAATGTTTATGAAGTGGCTACTCCCGAAGGATACAGGAAAAACCCAAAGCTGGTTCTTGACTTTTATAACATGAGGAGAAAGGACGTAGCTACGGCTTTACCCAATACCGCTCATAAAGGAATTGCGGCATTGGAAGAATATTTTAAGGTAACTGTTATCACTCAAAATATTGATGACCTGCATGAGAGAGCAGGTTCAAAAAATGTAATTCATTTACACGGTGAAATTTTTAAAATGCGGGGAGAAAAAGACGAAAACACTTTTTTTGACATCAGAGACAATATTAATATTGGCGACATAGCTCCTGACAAAACGCAGTTTCGGCCACATGTGGTATGGTTTAATGAACAAGTGCCAATGATTATTGAAGCAAGCAAAATCATGTGCCGGGCCGATATTTTTATACTCGCAGGAACATCACTGCAAGTGTATCCGGCGGCAGGTTTAATAGATTATTTACCCGGAAACGTTCCAAAATATATTATAGACAAAGAACCGCCATACATTCCACCTCATCATAACTTTCATGTCATAAAAAAATCGGCAACAGAAGGAGTAGGGCAGTTGGTTAAAATACTGATAGCTGAGTGAATTTATTTTTCATCTCCATAAAAGATGACCCACGTTGCAAAATCATCTGAAAAATTTAAAAACCGATGTTCCATTTTTGCAGGCACAAAAATTACATCTCCTTGTTTGCATTGTATTGTCTCCCCATTTCTGTAAAACGATGAATTGCCTGAAGCAATAATATATAGCTCATCCTTTTTGTGAGGCAGCTGCACGTCGATTTTTTCAGGAGCAAAATATTCAACACTCATTTCATCGTGTGCGATAACTTCTACAAATTTGTTGGCTTCCTTACTTAAAAGATTTATGGCATCATCAATTGAAATGTGATATGAATTATTCATTTCTGAGTTTTGAATATATATTATTTTTTTACCAAAAGTAGTACCTGTTAACCGTGCACCAAATAAAAAAACCAGGAATTAATTTTCCTGGTTAATAATTTTATTGCAACAGCTGTTAAGGATTTCGCCGGCTTGTTACAAAATCGCCCTTTCCATCGAAGTAACTGAAGTATTTATCGTTTATGTCCTGTGGTTGTTTCTTTCCATCGATGTACAACCAGTTATTTTTTACCGAAACTGAATTTGTCGATTTGTTAATGACATTATCGCCCTCAAGAGCATTCAATAACCTGGTTACATCATTTGTAACTGTATTTCGGTTTACAGCATCGTTACCTTCGAGAGCCCAAACTTTTTCGTCATTTGCTGAATGAGCAGCTTGCGCTCTATTTTCAAGCATTTGAAGATTCTCCATTTTTAAGTGCCTGTTTTTTTCAATACTTGTATGATGAATTTTTGCAAGGGTAGGGGCTATCACCAAAGAAATAATACTCATCAGCTTAATTAAAATATTCATACTTGGCCCGGAAGTATCTTTAAAAGGATCACCAACAGTATCACCCGTTACTGAAGCCTTATGTGGTTCTGAACCTTTGAAATACGTTTCATTATTTATTACAGCGCCCTTCTCAAAAGATTTTTTTGCATTATCCCACGCACCACCTGCATTGTTTTGAAACATTCCCATCAATACACCACTTACTGTTGCACCCGCAAGAAATCCACCCAACACTTCAGGCCCAAAAATAAAACCTAAAATCAAAGGAGAAATCAAGGCTATAGCACCGGGCAACATCATTTTTTTTATGGAGGCGTCTGTGGATATAGCGACGCATTTTTCATATTCTGGTTTGCCCGTTCCTTCCATTATACCGGGTATCGTGCGAAATTGCCTGCGTACTTCTTCAACCATTGCCATGGCTGCTTCACCTACAGCACGTATGGCGAGTGATGAAAATATAAATGGTATCATTCCGCCAACAAATAATCCCGCAAGTACATCGGCACGATAAATATCAATGCCATCAATTTTGGCAATACCAACAAATGCAGCAAATAATGCCAGGGCAGTTAGTGCTGCAGAGGCAATTGCAAAACCCTTTCCGGTTGCCGCTGTCGTGTTTCCCACCGCATCAAGAATATCAGTCTTTTCACGAACCTCCTTTGGCAGTTCGCACATTTCAGCAATGCCACCGGCATTGTCGGCAATGGGACCAAAGGCATCAATAGCCAATTGCATTGCAGTAGTCGCCATCATTCCCGCTGCTGCGATTGCAACGCCATATAATCCTGCACACCAGTAAGACATATAAATTCCTGATGCCAAAACTAAAATCGGCAGCAGTGTACTTTCCATGCCCACTGCAAGGCCACCAATTATGTTTGTAGCATGGCCGGTAGATGATTGCCT
>JBBSPK010000058.1:0-16453 GCA_038258875.1 Chitinophagales bacterium | reverse complement strand
CGTCAACTATGGTGTTGTCATCCACGACCGGTTTACCATCTTTTACCCCTGTTACTCTTGTTACTCTTTCTATACCAGCTTTTGGAAATTCCTTTGGCTTATGGCGTATCAGCGGCCCGCCCATTGAAATTATTTTTGGCCGGGCTTTTCTTCCCAAAAATGTATTTGTAGTTAACACCCGATAAAAAAGAAACCGGATAACCAACCTTACCGGGAATAAATCGGCTGCCTTACTTTCGATATCAAAAGGTATATGCCCGGTATCTCTTCCTGCAAGATATATTTTATGGTTTTTCGCCAACTCAAGCGCTATTTCTGCACCGGAATTACCGGCACCGACTACCAGTACCCCGCCACCTATTGTGCATTCCGTTAATTTTCAATCCAACAAATTCGAGTCTCCAATGTAGGCCAGTCGATAGTTGCAGCAATTTGTTTAAAGTTAAAAAGAAATATTTTTCCTGGTATTTCACTTATGGCACAGGAGATTGATAGTATAGGCCCAAACTTAACCACTTACCTGGCGGGTGTCCTTATCAGGTTTTCTCAATCATAATTTGTCCATGTAACGGGTCAACATTTTCATCTTTATCTGTGGTATAAAATCTCGCTGATGAAAATCTTTTACCTTCCCATCGCAAATGTTTCCAGTCTTTAATTACTTGCCTTCAAAAATAAAATCACTCAATAACAGATGACTTTTTAGTACTCCTGGATATTTAAAAGCGCATGGCATTTTTCTGAAGGGATATTAATTAATAATTAATGTCGGGTCGGGATACCCGGCAGGAAAGAGGGAAATCAGTTACCATAATTGTACCAGTTTTTATGGATTTTTTCGGAGCACTATCTTTTTTCAGGATGGAATAAACTGCTTATATTTAGGTATAACTCTCATGCTATGCCGATTCACTTCACCATCGTAGTTACAAAAGACATTATTAAAAAATGTAGAAATTGTGGAATTGAATTGCATGTAGCTGAGAGAAACTGTGCTGTAGCGCTGGCACTAAGGGATATTTTTCCAAACGTGTATGTCACTAATGACAGCATCTATCCCTTTGGAATTGATTTTAAAAAAGATACCGAAATAAAAATACCACTACCTGTAATTGCACAACAGTTTATTAAATTATTCGATGGATTTTCTCACATACCTAATCTACGCCTGTCGCTTCCGGAGTTTGAATTTTGCGTGGAGATTCCTGATGACGTAATTGAACAAATAGATATCGAAGAAGTAAGGGAGTTAACCCACGCCGGAAAAAAGGATAGGGAAAAATCGTACAAAACGTTCCCGTCACGTCCCCTTGCATTTTGTTAATGATGCAGAGGATAAAGTTGCAGCAATCCTAAAGAAATGCTGCAACCGAAATTATAGCCGAAACGGGTCAAGCTATTACCTGACAGTATAATCAAAACAATCGCTCGTTAACACTGTAGCTAAAGTAACCGCATCTACTATCTGGAAATGTATATGAAATTGAGTGCCGCGGGCTACAGACGAAATATTCCGCCATAAATCAGCATGCCCGTCACCTTTTGAATTTGTCAGAATATCCTGTGGAGTTAATCCCAATCCAAGTGTGAGCCATGCAGTGCTTGCGCAGTCGGGGTTAGTTATAGGATCTACTGCACGCTGTAGCAAATAAGAATGGTTTGGCTCCAGGTTGTGAACCCATGTATTCAAATCAATAACCCTCGCTGTATCGGGGTCTTGGCGAAACTCCATGTAGCCGGAACTTTTGGGTGATTTGGCATCTCCGTGAAAAACAACATTTAAATTGAAGCCGGAATCGTCAACGGGTGGCGGGTCTTTTTTACAACTAAATAATGTCGTTAATAATACAAGAGTGAAAACTGCTTTGCATATTTCACTTAACATAATTTTTGTTTTCATAATAATAATTTTAAAGTTTTTATTGATAGATTAAATCTATACCAGCTTTAAAAAAATTATATCGTGTAATGAGAATTTTGTGGGAACAAATGAGAGATTGACGGAAGAAAATAAATTTTTATACTGAGAGATGCGTTATCAATTTAAGTAGTTCTTCTTTTTTAGACCGTGCAACCGGCACCGTCATGTCATTATTCATTACTAAATATCCACCTTCGCCTTTTACGTATCGTATAGCATACTGCAGGTTTACCAGGAAAGAATTATGTACCCTGAAAAAGGGTTCCATATCAAGCAGATCTTCCACTTGTTTAAGTGTTTTGGAAATAAGTATATTCTGGCCATTATTCAACCGGACAGTTGTATAATTATTTTTGCTTTCACAAACGATTATGTTATTTAGTGGAACTAATTCATAACTATGCATGGTAGGTAAAGCGATCTTTTGAAAAGAAAGATCATTGCTTTTTTTTATATGGCTTAGTAATGCATTGAGCTGTTTTAATGAATCCCGTTGTGAGCGATTAATGTGTTTATCGATTGCTTCACGCAACTCTTCTTTATTAACAGGTTTAATAAGGTAGTCAAGCGCTCCAAATTTAATAGCCCGAATAGCATACTGGTTAAAACCTGTAGTAAAAATGATATCGAAATTAATTTCGGTTAATTTCTCAAGCATTTCAAATCCATTCATAACAGGCATCTCAACATCCAGGAAAATAAGCTGTGGCCTGAGGCGGTGAATTTGCTGTAATCCTTCCTCTGCCGTATCGCATGTGTCCAAAATGTTTATACCAGGACAATATTTTTGTATTTGCGATGAGAGACTATCAGCGCAATGTTTTTCATCATCAATGATCAGTGCTGTAATCATTCTGCTGTGCAATTAAATTTATATTTCTTTTACCGGAATTTTAATGTCAACACAAGTTCCTGCAACTTCGCCGTCTTCATTTCTTACATCAGAGATGGTAACTCCTACGTCTTCTTTATTTAATGAGTCTGTTAATTGAAGCCGGTGTTCAGTAAGTTTTATTCCCAATGATGTTTTATGATTTTCGTCTTTGGTCACTAGTAAATTCGCTTTTGTTCTGCCTATTCCGTTATCTATAATCTTACAATGTAATATACTATTTTGAAGACTCATATTTATTGTGATATTTCCTTTTACATTTTTATTGCCCTGCAATCCATGCCAGATGGCATTCTCAACGAACGGCTGCAGTAGCAGAGAGGGAAGCATGGTATTAGCGATGTCAATCCCATTTGTATTGATTTTATATGTGAAGGGTATTTCAAAACGTAGCGCTTCAAGATCCATATATAATTTCAAACAGAACAATTCATCTTCCAGGGGAATGAGCGCTTTTCCCGATTGCTGCAAAACGATCCGGATAAGTTTGGCAAATTTGGTAAGATGATCTGCAGCCATTTCTGGTTCGTTTGCAGCTATAAACCGATTGATAGAATTAAGACAATTAAAAATAAAATGGGGATTCATTTGCGCACGCAGCGATTGCAATTTCAGTTCCGTTGCCTGTTGCTGTATTTCGTTGCTGATTCTTTCGCTCTCCAATTTTTGCAGGTTAAATTCCTTTTCAATTATTTCATGCCGGCTTGCTTCATTTTTTTGTCGCAATCTTATATTTCTGAAAATTATAAAACCCAATAATAGCAAAAGCATCACGCCGGCTATAAGAATATTTTTTTCAACTGATTCACCCTTTAGTTGCTGCCTGCTAATCTGCAACTTTTGTTGATTGATCAGTTTTTCATTGTTGAGCAATTCAATTTTTGCCTGTTTCTTTTCATCTTCTTGTGCAGCCTTACTTATCGCAATTTTTTTACTGAAGTCATTAAGTGCAACGGAATCCTTCATAGAAGTATATTGCCTGTAATAGAAATATGCACTGTCAACTTTGTGCAGATGATCATACAAAATAAACATCAACTCATAGCCATCGCGAATATATTGCCTGGCCTTGTGAGTCATAGCTTCTTGTAAAAGATCTCTTGTAAAATAAAAGGCTTTTGCGTATTCTTTTTTCCCTTCGTAACTTCTTCCAATATCAACTAACAATCTCATCACATAATTCTTATCATTATTTTTTCGCGACAGCTTCAAATCATCATTAAATAATACAAGTGCTTTGTCATAGTCTTTAGATGCAAGAAGTGCTTCAGCGGTTCGAATCCGTGGAAGAGTGGTATAGTTGCTTCGAATCGTAAGAGATTTAATGGTCTGAACGTATTCCTCCCCGCCACTTAAAGAAGAATCTAATTGTTGAGGCAAATAATAGATATCTCCAAGATCAACCAAAGGGTACCAAACCAGGAATGATTCCTTTGGATATGCCAGGCTTTCAAAGTAAAAATTTAACGCAGTTTTGTTATCGCCCGCTAAAAGATAAAGATCTCCGATTTTTGCTAATACAATTGCGGTATTGTAAGAATCATTAATGCTCTTAAATATCTGAAGGCTATGATTAAAATATTCAAATGCTTTTTCATAATTACCACTTTCAAAACCGATAGAGCCCATTACTGCAATTGCTTCGCCCAATTCTTTTTTGTTATTTGCCTTTTGAGAGATTTGAATTAATGTGTCACATACTTCTGCCGAGCGATCAAAATAACTTTGACAAAACAATGCCAAAGCAAGGTTCATATAAGTTTCTGTCAGTGTTTTTTCATCCTTTAAGTTTTTATATAACCCGATAGTTTGCAGGCATATTTTTTCTTGCAGCCGAAAATTTCGAAAACCCAATCCCGCTATACGTGCTTTATTATTCAGCGACATTACTATTCCCCGCGGGTAATTAAGTGCTCCCGATTCGGCGTAAGCTTTTTCTGCATACAACTTTGCTGAATCTAACTGTAAATAGGTATACATTAAACTCAATACATTCAAGGAGTCTATCCGGGTGCTGCCACTTAAAAAAGGGAGTGCTGTTTTAAGGCTTTCAATTTTTGTTCTTTGAGCATAAGTATTACAGTAGAGTAATAATATTGAAAATAAAATGTAAGGCGCGTTGCAGAAAAAAATTTTCCTGATTTCTTTAACCAACCTGATACGATGAAAATAGCCAGGCATAATAGTGTGAAGCAGGTTGCGCTTTTACTAAAGCTACTTAATTACGGCTATAAAAACTATGCATATAGAAATACATAACAATTAAAAATTTCGCCGGCAAATATTTCGATGATTGCCACAAAACTCCAATTGAAAGTCACCAATCACTCATTTCGTGTTGCCGGGAAAACAAATTAATTTAGCTTAGACGTGAAAGTTGTTTCAATGCGATCTTTAAATAGGAGTTTTTAAACAAACCCTTCTGTAGTCCCAAATTCTAACGAGCAAATGAATACAATTAAGTTATTAACTCTTTGTCGCGTGTTTCAACGTCCACGAACATTCTCAAAATGCATTGGCATATTTCTCATCCTGAATTTCATACTGGTTTTGAATATGCAAGCCCAGGAAAAAACAAATCCGGCAAAAAAAGAAATAGATGAGCTTAGGTTAAAACTTAATGATGATGGGAGTCATTATCTTAAATTAACTGTGCTTGGGCAACTTTGGTTTCGTTACAACGAAAGCAATCCCGGAACTACCGTTTTGAAAGAACCTTCGACGGAAACGTTCGATATTGGAATACGAAGAATCCGGTTTCAGTTCTTCGGTCAACTTTCAGACCATACCTTTTTTTATATTCATTTTGGCCAGGACAACTTCAACTATCTTTCTGCAAGAAAATTTACGCCCTTCATCCAGGATGCATTAGGAGAATACAAAATAAAGAAAGGAAGAGAGGCATTGATCTTTGGAGGTGGTCTCTCGATCATTAACGGGCTGTCTCGTTTCAATCAGCCACAACTTCCCAACATCCTGTCAATGGATATACCGATCTTTCCTTATTCAACCTTCGACCTAACCGACCAGGCTGGACGCAAATTAAGTTTATATGCAAGAGGCCAGGTTGGAAAATTAGATTATCGGGTGATACTTAGTGATCCATTTCCAATTAGTACCAGTGGCACGAATCTTCCATCATTGTCTGCAAACGGATATCCAATAACGCCCAATTCGAATTTTGCACAACGTGGCAATCATGCACAATACCATGGCTTATTTATTTGGAATTTCTTTGACAGGGAACCGCATGTTACTCCCTTTATGCCTGGTACCTATTACGGCAAGAAAAAAGTTTTGAATCTTGAGAGTGGATTTATTACCCAAAAAAATGCGACCTGGTCAAGCCCGGATGGAGGACAGACCGCAGATTATCATTCACTGAATTGCTGGTCGGCAGCCATTTTTTACGATGCTCCTGTTAATAAAGAAAAAGAAACATCATTAAGCGCATATGTTGGATACTTCGACACCCAATATGGCCCAGGTTATCTTCGCTACATTGGCGTTATGAACCCGGCAGATGGACCCGCCGGCTCCTCTACTTATTTTGGGGGAAGCCAGGGAAATGCGTTTCCAATGTATGGTACCGGTCACATCATCTATTCGCAACTTGGTTACCTTTTAAAGAAAGATTCATTTGGTAAAGGCAATGGCACCCTGATGCCGTATGCTACTTTTCAAAGTGCAAAATTTGATCGGCTTGATAAACAAATGACGGTATTCAACGTTGGAGCAAACTGGTTTATTAAAGGCAATAACTGTAAAATATCTCTTGACTATCAGAACAGGCCTGTGTATACTTTGGTTGGAAATGATTTGGTAAGAAGTTCTTCCCGCAAACAACAGCTTGTTTTGCAATATCAATTTTTCTTTTAACGGAATCTGTTGCAATGAAAAAATACTTCGACATTTTTTTACTGCTTCTTATTCGGGAAG
Source organism: Chitinophagales bacterium (assembly GCA_038258875.1). GTDB lineage: Bacteria > Bacteroidota > Bacteroidia > Chitinophagales > Chitinophagaceae > Ginsengibacter. The sequence continues at coordinate 9,701 of JBBSPK010000058.1, read as the reverse complement.
CCCAACCCTGTTCACCATTTCGTGAAATCTTTTATCAGTTACAATCGTGGTCCATCGGGGATCTGTCTTAAGCCACACCAGCCAATTGGAGCGTTCGTCAAATGCTTTATTCAGCCATAAAAATGCCTGTTCTTTTTTGTACATTGAAGCATAAACTAACGCTACACCATACGCAGTAACAAATTTTTCTGATGACAGGGAATTTAAATCGTCTAATATTTTTTGAGCATTTACTTCATCACCGCTTTCCCCATACACGTTACCGATAGCTGCAAGGGCAACCGGCCAATCTACTGCAACTTCCAAAGCTTTTTTATATTCAGCAATTGCTTCAGGGTACATTTTCTTTCCCTGGTAGGAACGTCCAAGCCACAAGTGAGCCAGTACAAATTTTGGATTCATTTGCACGGACGACTGCAACTCTTTAATAGCGGTATCATAGTTGCCGCTATAATAAGAACTAAACCCCATATCGGTATTGATGGCCACGGAAAGTGGGTCAATCTCTTTAGCCTTTTTTAAGATGGTGGTTGCTTCACCATATCTTTCCATGGCAGTGAGATAGTAGCCATACATATCCAACGCAATTTCATAGTTTGGATTTAAGGCGATCGCCATCCTTAATTCCTGTTCTGCTGCTGCCCAATCCCAGTCATAGTAAAATTTATAAAAGCCGAGGGATGCATGCGCTTCAGCTAAGGTAGAGTCCAACTTCAACGCTTTTGTGGCAGCCTCCTTTGCTTTAGGAAATGCTTCCCTCGGCGGCATAAAACTTCCATAGCCCAAGGCAGTATAACAGTCTGCAACACCGGAATAAGCTGCAGCATACGTGGAATCCCTTGCTATCGCTTGCTGAAAATAATCAATTGCTTTTCTCAAATCCGGCGGGGTTTTGAGGTTCCAGGATGCACGGCCCTTTAAATACAATTCATAAGCTCCACTTCCCGGAGTTGATTTTTTATCTTTCTTTTGCTCATCGTTTTCTAAAAATGTGATTTCCAACTTTGCAGCTATCGCGTTTGCAATTTTATTTTGAAGAGCAAAAATATCATCAGTGTTTTCATTGTATTGTTCCGACCAAAGATGAAAACCATCTTCTGCATTAATTAACTGTGCGGTAACACGGACATGATTACCCTGTCGCTGAACACTTCCTTCTAAAAGTGTCTTAACCCCTAGTGTTTTTCCCGCTTCCTTCAGGTCAATATTTTTTCCACGAAATTTAAAAGAAGAAGTCCTGGCACAAACTTTCAGGCCTTTCAAATGGGCAAGAGAATTGATAATGCCTTCCGTAAGGCCATCACTGAAATAATTCTGTGAGGTGTCATTAGTCATGTTTACAAACGGAAGTACAGCAATAGATTGATCACTGTTTACAGAACCCTTTTTCGATGTTATAGAATCTTTTATTTTGGGAAAAACGAAATAAGCAATGATGACAATTACAGCGAGTAATGCGATAATATTTATCGTTCTAAATAATGGCTTTACTTTTTTCATGTTTACGCGGTTGATAATTTATTGCAAATATTATTCAGGCTGTTTCATTTGGCGTAACTAATATACAATTACTTTTTAGCCGTTTGTTGTCCCCTTCAAAAATTAAAAATTTCCCGACCAATAAAAGAAGCCGAAGTGTGTTGTGCTAATGAACTTATAGGGCTGCTCGCTCGCCCTATCGTTAGTTGGCCTTTAATTGAAAACCGGCACTATCCTGGGTTTGTAAATCAGGATTTATAAAGACACGCTCGTTTTTTGGGATGGAGCAAACTGCTTATACTTTATGGTACAAATCACCTCCTACGCCGATTCACTTCACCCATTGCTGTTACAAAAGACATTATTAAAAAATGTAGAAATTGTGGAATTGAATTGCATGTGGCTGAGAGAAACTGTGCTGTAGCCCTGGCCTTAAGGGATATTTTTCCAAATGCATATGTCACTAATGACAGCATCTACCCCTTTGGAATTGATTTTAAAAAAGATACCGAAATAAAAATACCACTACCTGTAATTGCACAACAGTTTATTAAATTATTCGACGGATTTTCGCACATACCTCAACTGCGCCTGTCGCTTCCTGAGTGAATTTTGCGTGGAGATTCCCGATGATGTGATTGAACAAATAAATATAGAAGAAGTAAGGGAATTAACCTACGCCGGAAAGAAGGATAGGGACAAATCGTACAAAAACTTCCCGTCAAGTCATGGCATGAAGACCTATTGACTGCCTACCATGCTACTGAAAAGACAGACAGGCATACTGATTAATCTGCCGCTGTTAATTTTAGTAATTGAAATTGTTTAAAATTGATTGGTAAAGTTGGCTGATCGCCATTTATAATTCCCAGGGTTTTATCATTGAAATAATCAACTACCTTATATTTTTTATTTACTTTCAAACCCCTTAATTCAACTGTTCCATTAAAAGAAGGATTATAAAAAGAATAGTACATCACATTGTCTTTTTCGATGCAATAAGTTTCCGGGTAATCATAACCGATATCATACAAATCACCGCGGTATAAACCTTTGCTCAGCATTGTTTCATTGTAGATATCCAGCCAACGTTTGAAAAGCTTTTCTTTTTTGGGAGTTAATAAATTTTCATCTTTACTCTTAACGCCTGTTGCCGGGTAGACAAATTTTGTTCCCGGCACTGCTCCAACGCCAACCTGGGAAGCAAAATCCTGCTTTGTGTCCGTTAGCTCAACGTGATCTCCAAAATAAGCAGTATTGGGCATCAGTGCCTTATATACTTTACCTTTTAATCGTACCTGCCAACTGCTTTCAGGATCGCTTGCCACGAATTGGTTTGCATAAGGCATATGGTAAAAGTTCATGACATCGCCACAGGGGCAAAATTCAATCACTGCGCCGGGCTTTATACTTTTTGCTGTTTGATAAATGTTCCTAAATAACTGCGGCATTTTCTCAAACGATTGCTCGGGGTAAGCCAATTGGTGATCACCATAATCCGGCGCCACGGCGTTCATATATTGGCCATCTAATTTCAATGCGTCAAAACCCCAATCCTGCATAAAAAGTTTTACGGTATTCTTCGTCTCTTCAATCACCGTACTATCTGTTGGCGACATATAATATGAATTCCACCAGGTAACAAATTGAGGCGCTCCATTCTTTTGTTGAACAAGAATATCCGGATGTTGTTTTAAAACTTTGCTCCCCGGATCTGCAATCATTGGCGCCCACCATAGCACGGCCTTCATACCCTGCGCATGTATGCTGTCAACAAAAGCCTTCATCTCGGCATCGCCGCCAGGGAAATGTTGTGCGTTGGTATGCCAGTCGCCTTCGGCCTGCTGGTAACCATCATCCAGGCCCACCCATTTTATACCCAGCTCTTTTACCTTAGGCAGGGTGTTTAAAATTTCTTTTAGTGTAAAATCCCTTTCATAACCCCAGGCACACCAGATGGGCTCATAGGCAGCCTCTTCCTCAGGGGCGGCTTTAATACCTTTTGTCTGCATGAACCTGGAAAAATTTCTAAGCGTGGCAAAGCAATCTTTCTTATGTACACTCACAAAAGTTTCAAAAGTGTTGAGCGTATCGCCGGGTTTCAATACTTTTTTTTCGGGATATTCATATTCAGCACTCAATTTTGCAGCAGTTGCATATTGATCATAATCAACGGGGAACGACATTAATTTTGCAACGCTTTCCGTGTGCCCAATTGCAATGCCTGCATCCCTTCGCCACAAATCGACGACGGGGATGCCGCCGCCATAATCCGACGCATTCATGCCCATAAAATTCTTATCATAAAAGCCCGGATTGACCTTTTGTATCCAATCGCGCCTGTCCGCGTGTGAGCTGCCCTGGAAGCTCCAGAATTTCGTTGTATCGCCTGACGGCAGAATACGGTAGTCGTTGTTTACCCATTTTATTACAGGCAAATCTTTCTTGTTATGGCTGATGTATTGAACGGTAAAGTAGGCCGCATCCGGAAAGCTGTCATAGATTTTTATGGATAATATTTTATCAATGGAATGAACAGCGTCAGTTCCAAAAAATTCCCATTGTACACCGTTACCCGCATTATCACGAATATTTATTTTTTCCTTTTTTTCCTGGCGAAAAAGCTGTGCAGTAAAATATTTTGTTACTAAATATTCTGATGATGAAAATGCATTGCTTAGTGGTTGCGTATTCGCAAAGGTTGCATTGATTTTTGTCTGAAGCTGATCATTTACTTCGATCTTTAAATTTTTATTGGTAATAACTGTTTGCGCTGAAGTCGCGATCACAAGGCAGCAGCTCACCATCACTAAAATTATTTTACTATTCATTGTTAAGCCGTTTTTTTGTGGCAGTACCTTTTAAAAATTGGACAACAGGCGCAGAACACTGAAGCCATACAAACGTTATTTAAAATTCATGATTTTCTCTGCATTCTTATTGTATAGTTTTTTCAAAACTTCCTTCGGGAGATTCAGTCCATACAAAGGCCAATGATAATTAAACATATCTGTTTCATAAAAATGTTCGTCGGCAGTTTCTAAAATCCTGAAGGTTATCCTATACATTTTTTCTTCCGTCCCGTTATCTGTTCCATATAATAACCTGTCCTGGTATTTTATGATGAATTCTGCCGCATATCGTGGAACCGGAGCAATCTCAGCATACCGTGCGGCAATGTCAGCATATAAATTCGGATACGCATTTAATAAATCGCCCAACACTTGCAGGTTAGCACATGTATTGGCCAAATGGCATGCGATAAAAATTGTTTTAGGATTATCCCGTACTGCATTTTCCAGGGTTTTTATCAAAGCATCATGGCCAAGCATATTCGGCTTATTCATATCTACATGCCATGTTGCTGCATTCATTAAACCATCATTTGTTGAATCGGGTGTCTTATACATCCATTCATCTTCTGCGACATGAATACTTACAGGCATATGTAGTTCTGCACATTTCTCAAGCAATGGTTTCATCTGCGGATCATCTATGTGTAAACCATACCCGGGCACCGGTGCAGAATATATTTCTCCTGCACCTTTGTCGCCTAATTCACCAACACCAATAGCTCCTTTTTTATAGCATCTTTCCAACACTGCAATAGCATGTTTTTGCCAGCCAGGCTTTCCATAACCTGTATAATCAAAACAACACCACAATCCAAACCGTGTTGGATAACGCCCATATTTCACAATAGCGGAATCAAAACCTTTAGTACCAGATGTGCATAAAATCATTGTTTTTTCAATGTTATGTTTATCCATTGTCTTAACCCATTCATCTACTTCAGCGGCAGTGGAAACATAATCATGGGAATGCATATCAATAACCGGAAAGGCGGCTTTGGTGATATTTGCTTTTGGAAGGTTGTAGATCGATACAGGCCGGTAGTGGGATAATAAAAGACTGTCTGCCTTTTGTTGGCCAAACAAAAAGTTACCTGTTGTTATAAAAATCAGAAGGAAAAGTAATTGGTACATTCTCAAATATTGATAGTGTTTAGTTTGCCTGTTATTAATGCCGTTACCTCATCCGTTGCTTTTGGAAATACTATTCGCAAATCGATTTCCTCACTATCGGCAAGCAAAGACCGGAGTTTCCTCATAAATATATTTTTCGTTTCAGTAGCAAGGTTTATTTTACTGATGCCGCTACGTATCGCTTCCTGTAACTGTCCATCCGGAATACCACTGCTGCCGTGAAGGACCAACGCACAAGTCGTTACGGCTCTTATTTCTCTCAGAAGATCTAAACGGAGCTTCGGCGTTTCTTTATAAAATCCGTGGGCGTTTCCAATGGCAACGGCTAAGGCATTGATGCCGGTTGCTTCCACAAAACGTTTCGCATCTTCAGCGCTGGTGGGTTCTATGGTTTGTGACTGATTAAGTTTTGCGATGTAACCCAGTTCGGCTTCCACATTAGCATCATACCGGGCAGCTATTTTTACCGCCTCTTTTGTGACAGAAATGTTTTCCTCAAAACATTTTTCGCTTGCATCGATCATTACACTGTCAAAACCCGCGTCCAGGCACTTTGTAACAATTGTAATGCTGCTGCCATGATCCAGGTGCACCCATCCTTCAACATTATATTCCTTCATCATAGCTCTCGCCATTGTTATGGCAGGCTGAATACCTAAATATTGCAATGAGCTTTCACTCAACTGAAGTATTAAATTACTGTTGGTCGCTTTTGCCGCCTGCAACAGGCCTTTGAGCGTTTCAAAATTATAAAAGTTAACTGCCAGCAAAGCTTTGCGTTGTTCGGAACAATACGCCAGCTTTTCTTTCATTGTCATTGTCATTGTATCCTATAGTTAAATTTTTCCAACGCCATCTTTTTTATCGATTCAATATTGATAAATGCGGTGGTGCCTCCATAAGATGTTGTATTGATTGCACCGCAAACAGCACCGAGCTCGGTGCATTCTTTCAATTGCCTGTCTTGTATAAAATGCTTTATAAATCCTGCATCAAAACTGTCACCGGCGCCAATGGCATCAAAAAATTCGGGATTAGTAAATGCCGGCTGTTCTATTACTTCATCTTTATAAAATGCTGTCGCCCCTTTAACACTGTTTTTTACAACAATAATGTGGGCAAAATCTTTTATAGAATTGATCGATTCTGTTATGGAAGATTTTTTTGTAATATTTTTTAGCTCTTCCATGTTAGGAAGAAACACATCAACGTTTGGCAACAAATTTCCCCAGTCTGCCTGCCATTGTTCTGACGGATCCCATTGCGGGTCTAAAGACGTTGTTAAACCCAATATTTTCGCACGGTGGAAAAGTTTCGCAAGGCCTGGTTTTAATGAAGGCTGAATAAACACTGAGCTTACGTGCAGGTGTTTAGCATTCAACAGCATTTCATCTGTTACATCCTGCCCGGCCAGTTCATTCATTGCGCCGGCATAGGTAACCATTGCACGGTTTTGTTGTACATTTAATACAACCGTTATCCCGGTAGCTGCAGTTTTACTGAGAATGATATTACCGGTACTTACACCTTTAGCGCCCAGGTCGGCGACAATTTTTTTCCCGAAGTCGTCGTTTCCAATGCAGCCGCAGTAGTTTACTGCAATACCCAGGGCACTTAGGTTTGCGGCAAATATTGCTGAGCTGCTCCCTAAGGTGTACATCATTTTATCAGCAAGTATTTCCTTACCAACTTCGGGAAATTGCTGAAGGCTGTCGAGTATCAGGTCAATATTTAATTCCCCCACAACCAACACATCAAATTTTTTCATTGCCACGATATGAAATTCAAAATTTTTTCTAAAGTATACACCCGAAGAAATATTGCGCTCAACCTGCTTATTATTTATTGTTCATAACCGGTTTCGATATTTCTGCGGGGTAAATATTTACACCTTTTACCACCCGGGAAATTGAACCATAAACAGAAGGGTTATCTGGCGCCAGGCCAAGCTGCAGGCTTTTATAAAAGCCCAATAATTGCCCCGCCAGTATTGCACAAACCGGCAAAAAATCGTCTTCAATATTTTTTGAATCAACTCCAAAATTTATCTGTGCGTCCAGTCCACTAATTGCTTTAAAATTTTCACTTACACCGAATTGGAACATTACATTGTTGCCACTTTTCATGGTGCTTACCATATCTTCTTCATATTTTTTTACATAATCATTGTTGCTAAAAAAACAGACGACCAATGTATTTTCATCAATTACCGCTTTCGGTCCATGACGTAAACCTAAATAAGTATCTTCTTTTGAAACAATAATTCCATCGGTAAGTTCCTGGAGCTTTAGTGCCGCTTCTGTAGCGGTTCCAAATAAATTTCCTGAGCCAAGAAAAACTGCACGTTTAAAATCCTTTTCAGCAATTTTCTGTATCATTTTCGCGCCATTCGAAAGCAGGTTTTTTGCAGCCATCGCTAACAAGGTAACCTGCTCTTTTATTTTTTGTTTCTGATGAATGTAAGCAGTCATCAAACCTGTCAGCAACATACCGGAATAGCTGCCGGTCATTGCAAGGCTTTTATCGTTGGCTGCTTCCGGCAATACAAACACATAAGTTGGATTGGATGAATCATATTGTGCTAAGGCGCCATCTTTATCGCACGTGATAATTAAGTGAAAGCATTTGCCCGAAAATTTATCAGCCAGGTTTAGCACTGCACAACTTTCAGGGCTGTTACCGCTTCTGGCAAAAGAAATAACCAGGGAAGTATGGTTAGTATTAAAATAATCATGCGGGTGAGAAACAATATTTGTAGTGGCAACAGCCCGGGTTATAATTTGTGTATTCCTGAAAAAAGTACCTTCTAAAGAAAGGCCAATATATGCGCTCGTACCAGCGCCGGTTAGAATAATATTATCCGCTTCAGCATAAGCTGCCTGCAAAAAATCCTTTATGCCGGACGCTGCATTGTCAAATGCTTTATAAATGGTTTCCCATAATTCTGGTTGACCGGCGATTTCCTGTGCAGTCAGTATGGCTTTTTTCTGCAGTAGTGAATTTTTCTCTAGTGTAAGCAATTGCATGGAATTATTTTGTGATTTCAAAATTACAAACTTTAAATAATCTTTCATAATCTTTCTTTGTATATAAAAAACCTTGCTTTTTATCTTTAAATTTAATTATATCTTAGCATGTGAAACCGGCAAATTAATTGCGGAGTCAGAAATTCTGCCGATATTTATTTAATAAGTTGTTCCTGCTACTACCCTATCTTTATCAAACTCACATAAATCAAAAGAATGGCGGAAAGAAAAGAAAGATTTACTGTTTCAAGACGTAATAAAATACTTGACCATATTAAAGAGACGGGCGAAGTGTTGATAACAAGGCTAAGCAAAGAATTCGATGTAAGTGAAGTAACCATTCGCAACGACCTCGGGCACCTTGAAAGAAAAAACCTTTTGGTGCGTGCAAGAGGCGGCGCTATCAATATAGAGAACCATGTAGGTATTGACCAGCGTATCGCGGAAAAAAATAAAATACATTCAAATGAAAAGGCAGCAATTGGCAAACTGGCTTCTTCCCTGATTAATGATGGCGATACTATTATTATTGACAGTGGCACAACCACTGCGGAAATTGTAAAACATCTCGATCGCATCAAATATCTGAATGTGATCACAAATTCTTTGAACATTGTTAATATGCTGATGGCGCATCCTGCCGTTAATGTCATAATTCCGGGCGGTTACTTACGGCAAAATGCAATGAGTTTAGTAGGCCCGCTGGCTGAAAAAAACCTACGTAACTTCTATGTTGACAAGGTTTTTTTAAGCACTGATGGATTTGATACCAGGCAAGGTATTTTTACCCCTAATATTGATGAAGCCCATCTTAATGGTATTATGATCGAGATAACGAAAGAAGTGATACTGGTAACGGATAGCAGTAAGTTCAAGAGAAAAAGCCTGGCCTTTATTTGCGGGCTTGATAAAATAAGAAAAGTTGTAACCGATAGCGGCATTGAGCCCGATGATAAAAAGAGGTTGGAAGATGCAGGGATTGAAGTACTAATTGCGTGAATAACTTACTCCCGCGTGTTATAAGTAATTCTTCGCATTACTCACTTAATAATACGATGGCCACTGCTGCCAGTATCAATCCAACTAACAATACAATTCCAGGCATTACCGCATAAATAATCAATGATAGAATAATGGTAATTACCGGTGACAGCCCTGTAAGCGGAACTACAATAATGGCTGTGCCGAAGCGTAAAGCATATACCAATGT
>JBBSPK010000057.1:0-16486 GCA_038258875.1 Chitinophagales bacterium | reverse complement strand
GATTATTTCAACTGGCAACATTTTTCGTTATTTTGTGGCTCTTAGAAATAATCACCCTGGTAGGAAATTTCCGGGCGATTATGATTTTAATCCGTTTAAATAATTAAAATCTAAAAGCTTAACTATGTGTGGAATCGTTGGTTACATTGGGCCAAGAGAAGCTTACCCAATTATTATTACCGGCCTTAAAAGGCAGGAATACCGGGGGTATGACAGTACAGGAGTAGCATTGATAAATGATGATGGCCTTTTGATTTATAAGAAAAAAGGCAAGGTTGCCGAATTGGAAGAAACGCTGCTCGGCAAAAGTCTTCATGCTAATATAGGTATAGGTCATACACGATGGGCCACTCACGGTGAGCCAAGTGATGTAAATGCACATCCGCACAGGAGTGCAGGCGGTAAGCTAGCTATGATTCACAATGGAATCATTGAAAATTATGCCCAGCTTAAAAAGGAACTTATTAATAAAGGATATACTTTCAAAAGTGAAACAGATACGGAAGTGCTTTTGAATTTTATTGAAGAAATTCAAAAAAATACCAAATGCGTTTTGGAGGAAGCGGTGAGGATTGCTTTGAAAAGAGTTTCCGGGGCGTATGTAATCCTGTTACTTGACCAGGATAATCCCGATACAATCATCGCAGCAAGAAAGGGAAGCCCTCTCGTCATCGGAATCGGAAAAGGAGAACATTTTTTAGGATCAGATGCAACTCCAATGCTGGAATATACCAAAGAAGTGGTGTACGTTAATGATTATGAGATTGCTGTTATCAAGGCTGACGAACTCATTCTGAAAAATCTTGGAAACGAAAAACAAACGCCCTATATATCAAAACTGGACATAGAGCTGGCTGCTATTGAGAAAGGTGGTTATGAACATTTCATGATGAAGGAAATTAATGAGCAGCCTGCAACAATTTATGATTGTTTACGTGGCAGGCTAGACGCAGAAAAAGGAACTATTACGATGAAAGGCATCGAAGACAATATTGAAATCCTGACAACTGCATCACGCTATATTATAATTGCGTGTGGCACAAGCTGGCATGCCGGCCTGGTTGCAGAATACATTATTGAGGAACTATGCAGGATACCTGTTGAAGTAGAGTATGCATCCGAATTCAGGTATAGAAATCCAATTGTTAACAAGGGCGATGTCATTATTGCTATTTCTCAAAGCGGGGAAACAGCCGATACCTTAGTTGCGATTGAAAAGGCCAAAGAACAGGGCGCCTTCATTTTCGGAATTGTAAATGTGGTTGGCTCTTCTATTTCCCGGGCTTCTCACGCCGGCGCTTACACGCATGCAGGCCCCGAAATTGGGGTTGCGTCTACAAAAGCATTTACAGCCCAGCTAGCCGTATTACTAATGATCGCACTTAAAATAGCGAAAGAAAAAGGAACAATTGATCAATCAAAGTATGCCAGGCTTTTAATAGAAATGGAAGAAATTCCTGAGAAAGTTGAATCGATATTAAAAAACAGCAGTGAGCTGAAAACAATTGGAGAGAAATATAAAGACGCAGCCAACGCACTTTTTCTTGGAAGAGGATATAATTTTCCTATTGCACTGGAAGGAGCCTTAAAGCTTAAAGAAATTTCATACATACATGCAGAAGGATATCCGGCTGCAGAAATGAAACACGGTCCCATTGCTTTGGTTGATAAAAACCTCCCGGTAGTTTTTGTTGCGACAAAAGATGAATATCATGCAAAAATTGTGAGTAATATCCAGGAAATAAAAGCACGTAAAGGAAAAGTTATCGCAATCATTACTGAGGGTGACGAGACCATACCATCAATGGCTGACGATATTTTTATGGTACCACCTGCAGATGAAATAATAGCTCCTCTTTTGAGCGTAATTCCATTACAGTTACTTTCCTATTATATGGGTGTGGCGAAAGGCTGTGATGTAGATAAGCCACGTAATTTAGCGAAGTCGGTAACGGTGGAGTAACCCCTATCCCCTAAAGGGGTAAACCACGAAGGCTTAATCCGCGTTTAAATTATTTACGCAAAATTTTTTGAATTACTTTGCATTCAATTTTTTAGAACTTAAACCGCATTTGGGAGATTGCAAAAAGCCCCTTTAGGGGTTGGGGTCCAATGAACATAATTACAAAACATCCGGTAAATAACTTAGGATATAATTTTATTGATGATAAATACATCCCGGAAGGGGAAGATGAATATTATATTCGCAATAGACAGAATAATAACGGGATCAATTATCGTAAACTGTCGGGCTCAGAAAAAGAAACATTAATTCGTAATGGCAATACCTCTGATGACTGGAGCAAAATTTTAGTCTCCGACGCTTTTGACCCTGCGCCGGTAAAAAATAATAAGTTTTTTGGTCTTGTACGCATTGGAAAATTAGAACCTTTCTATCTCGAGTTCCATAACCTGCGTATGCCGGTAGGTATTTACAACAGCACAATAATAAGCTGCGATTTTGGAAATAATATATGCATCGATAACGCCCATTATTTAAGTCATTACATTCTTGGAAACGAGGTTATGATTGCCAATGTAAATGAACTGGCTTCAACTGACTATTCAAAGTTTGGAAATGGCATATTAAAAGAAGGTGAATCTGAAGCAACCAGGGTTTGGATGGAACTTCGCAACGAAAATGGAGGCAGACGTGTAATTCCGTTTACCCGTATGTTGCCGGGAGATGCTTATTTATGGAGCAGTACACGCGATGATGAAGCACTGATTAAAAAATTTATTGAACTCACTGAAAAAGAATTTGACCACAGGCGTGGTTATTACGGAACAATCGGGGACCGCACCGTTATAAAGGATTGCAACATCATAAAGGATGTCTTGATAGGAACAGATGCTTATTTAAAAGGTGCCAATAAGTTAAAAAATCTTACTATTAACAGCGATGCAGATCGCACTTCACAAATAGGCGAAGGCTGTGAAATGGTGAATGGAATTGTTGGCTATGGATGCAGAATATTTTATGGTGTGAAAGCCGTAAGATTTGTCATGGCTTCCCACTCACAATTAAAATATGGAGCACGGTTGTTAAACTCCTACCTGGGAAATAATTCAACAATATCATGTTGTGAGGTATTGAATTCCCTGATTTTTCCGGCGCACGAACAGCATCATAATAATTCATTCTTATGCGCTTCATTGATAATGGGGCAAAGTAATATTGCAGCAGGCGCCACTATTGGCAGCAATCACAACAGTCGCAGTCCCGATGGTGAAATAATTGCAGGACGTGGTTTCTGGCCCGGCTTGTGTGTAAGTTTAAAGCATAATTCAAAATTTGCTTCATTTACTATTTTATCAAAAGCCGATTTTCCTTTTGAATTAAATATTTCCATTCCCTTCAGCCTTGTAAGTAATGATGTCGCCAATGATAAATTAGTCATAATGCCTGGCTATTGGTTCATGTACAACATGTATGCACTTTCACGCAATACATGGAAGTATGAAGACAGGGATAGGAGAACTGAAAAGATTCAGCCAATAGAATATGATTACCTGGCCCCGGATACAATTAACGAATTATTTGACGCCCTTGAAATATTATCAAAATTAAAAGCAGATGAAAAAGGCAATTATTTTGTAACAGGGTTTGAAAACAGTACACGTAAAAGCGAAATAGTTAAAGTACCGCAGGTAATTAATTTATTCAAAGAGTTGATTAGCTATTATGGAATCATGCAATTAACCGAACATGTCCGAATGAATAAATTTTCGTCATTTGATGAATTAAAAAAAAGTATTCCTGCTAAAATTCAAAGATCGCAATGGCTCAACATCGGAGGCCAATTAATGACGGTTGCGGATACAGATAAATTAAAGAATAACATTAAAAAAAATAAAATAAATACCTGGGATGAGGTGCATGATTTTTACAGGCATTCGGGCGCAGATTACAAAAAAGATAAATTGATTCATGCTTATACTTCGCTGCTTGAAATTGAGAATATAACATCCAAACAATTTACAGCGGAAGTGTTTAATCGCTTACTCGAAAGATCTGTTGAAACGAAAACATGGATGAGTAAAGAAATTTACAAATCGAGAGCGAAAGATTATTCAAATCCATTCAGGAAAATGATCTATGACACCAATGAAGAAATGAACGCTGTTGTGGGGCGGCTCGAGGATAATCAATTTATACAGGATCAACTCGCTGAGGCCGACGCCTATAAAAAAATTGTAAGAAATCTTGTAAGAAAATTTAAATAACCACTCTCCCGGGGGATTTTCTTGAGTTTGTTAAATAATCCAAATCCAAACCTAAATATGCATCCTCAAGGAGATTTTGCTACTCTTCAGATTGTTAACTTTTTATTGCTCTGGTATTATTCCCAAAATCTGACTGTTTAAAGGGAATCATAATCGTAAATTTGAAAAATGAAATTTATTTTATCAGGTATTTGCTTTTTTATCTTTTTTGTAGCAAAATCTCAATCCTATCTTGTTAAAGATATAAAGTCATTTGGGGCCACGGGAGACGGCAAAACCAATGACCATACAGCTTTTCAAAAGGCTGCTGAATTTTTTAATCAACGTGGCGGGAATGGGAAACTCATTATTCCCAAAGGAATTTATATTGTGGGCAAACAAACTTTTACCGGGGGACAAAAAAATATGCCCGCTTACAATGGAGAAAACGAGTTATATCTTATCAACATTAAAAATTTTGCTATTGAAGGTTCCGATGGAGCGAAATTAAAATATATAGATAGCTTACGTATTGGTACATTCTTACCCACAACCGGGGAAATATATGATCATGGGAATAATGTTTTTACAAAAAGAGCATATTCAGCTGTTCCAGGCTTTTGCATATATCTACGAAACAGCCAGGACATAAAAATTTCTAATCTTGATTTGGATGGTAATAATAAAAGTATGATTCTTGGTGGCATCTTTGGCGACAAAGGACGGCAACTCCAGCATTATGGAATTTTTATACAGGATTCAAAGAATGTAGTTGTAGACAAGGTGAATGCTCACCATTTTGGCCTTGACGGGATCGCCGTATCAAATAAAAAAAGTGATACACCAGACAAGATTGAAATTACTAACAGCAGCTTTGAATACAATGCCCGCCAGGGATTATCGTGGGTAGGGGGAAACGATTTACATGCAACGAATTGCAAATTTAATCACACAGGTAGAGGAGCATTTAGCTCGGCCCCATCGGCAGGACTTGATATTGAGGCGGAAGCAGGGCCCTTGAGAAATGGCATTTTCGACAGTTGCGAATTTATTGATAACACAGGCGTGGGCGTAGGAGCAGATTCAGGAGACAGCGGTGATTGCACTTTCAATAATTGTACTTTTTGGGGAACAACCAATTGGTCCATATGGGTGAGAAAGCCCAATTTTACTTTTAATGGCTGCAACATTTATGGATCTGTGGTTCATGGCTATAATTCCCCGGATAAACAAAATGCTACCAAATTCTGGAATTGTCATTTTGAAGACAAGCCTTATAATGGAAATCCACCCTACGGCCGCTATCTCGTAGAGACAAACAATGCAAAATATATGAGCTTTGATAATTGCACTTTTGTTACCAACACAAAAAAACTTTGCTGGTTTCAATCTCCAAAAACATATACGCTTGAAGAAAGATATCAATTAAATAATTGCAAATTTATTATCAACAATACCAATCTTCCAACAAGAGATTTCATTGGAATTACGAGGGGAGTTGTTGCCAGGAATTGTACATTTAATTTTACAAACCTCGATGGCAAGACAAAAAGATATACATTCGGCGATACCAATCCTGCTACTAATCCAGGCTCAACAGAGACAAAAATTTTATACCAGGGAAAATAAATTTTTCTGAGACTGCCGGGTAATATTTTGAGTTTGATTTATTCAATTCAAAAAAGATTCCACAGCTAATTGATAACCTTTCATTCCAAAACCAAAAATTGTTCCTGCACATTTTGCGGAGATGTGTGAATACTTCCTGAATTCTTCACGGGCTTCAATATTAGAAATATGTACTTCAACAACAGGAGTTTTTATAGCGGCAATTGTATCACCTATTGCAATTGACGTATGTGTATATGCACCGGCATTTAAGATAATGCCGTCCATAGTTTTCGCGGCACTCTGTATTTCATTTATTAGTTCTCCTTCAACATTACTTTGAAAATAATCGAAGTCAATCGTTTCATATTTCTTTCTGAGCTTATTAAAATAATGCTCAAATGTTTCACCGCCATAAATATCTGTTTCCCTGCTGCCTACCAGGTTTAAATTAGGACCGTTGATAATTGCTATTTTCATAACACGAATTTTTTTTTGCCACGAATTTACTAATTAACTAATCAACTGATGAACTAATTACCTTTCTGCATCATTTCAAAAAATTCATCAAACAAATACCTGCTGTCATGTGGCCCGGGAGTTGATTCAGGATGGTATTGCACTGAAAAAGCAGGCCTGTCTTTCAACCGTATTCCCTCTATAGAGTCATCATTGAGATTAACATGGGTAATTTCAATATTCTCCGCAGCCCTCACTGCATCAGCATTTACACCAAAGCCATGATTTTGGGTGGTGATTTCACATTTGCCCGTTTGCACATTTTTCACCGGGTGATTTAAACCCCGGTGACCATGATGCATTTTAAATGTGGGAATGTCATTCGCCAGGGCGAGTAATTGTTGACCAAGACAAATACCAAACAATGGTTTTTTGGCATTTAGAATTTCCTTAATAGTGTTTACAGCATGATGCAATGGTTCAGGATCACCCGGTCCGTTACTTAAAAAATACCCATGAGGTTTAAAATTTTCCAATTCTTCAAAACTTGTTTCCGCATTAAAAACTTTTACATGAGCGCCCCTTTCAACAAGACAATTCAGGATGTTTTTCTTAATTCCAAAATCAAGAACCGCTATGCGGCGATTACTTTTTATATCGCCAAGCTCATATTCGCTTTTCGTAGATACTATTGTAGCCAGTTCGAGTCCGGCCATTGAAGGCACATCGGCCAATTGTTTTTTTAATTCGTCAATATTTGTATTGTCACTTGAGATAATACAATTCATTGCCCCCTGCTGGCGAACATGTATCACCAAAGCCCTGGTGTCTATCTCATCTATTGCAACAATATTTTGGCTTACGAAATATTGCTGTAAAGAATCAGTTGCAGCAAAACGGGAATATTGCTCTTCCAAATTTTTGCCTATCACACCTTTTACTTTTACAGAATCACTTTCTACATCTCCATCCTTTACTCCATAATTTCCTACGTGAACATTATTCATAATGATAACCTGTCCATAATAGCTGGGATCTGTAAAAACTTCCTGGTAACCCGTCATACCGGTATTAAAACAAATTTCACCGGTAGTAGTACCTGTCTTGCCAAATGCTTTTCCGTGAAAAATATTTCCGTCTTTTAAAATTAAAATCGCGGGATTTGAAGATTGTAATTCAGACATTTAAAAAGTTTTGCAAAGAAAAGAAAATATGAGGGGAAAAAATTAAATCAGCAGCAAAAAAAATGTCCCAAACATGGGACATTACATATATTTATTTAAACAGATAAATAATTACGCCTCCTTCCCACCAACCAATTTATCCTGCAATTTTTTTAATTCATCCCATTTATCTCCCGCGGCTAATTCGGCTTGTTCAGGCCATGTAGCAGGATCTAATGCATTAAAGCTTCCACCTGATTTTTCAAGAATCTCTTTTAATTTTTCAGGAGTACTTTTAGAGAGTTTTGCAAAAGTCTTTATACCGGCTTCCTGCAATGCTTCTGCCGCTTTTGGTCCAATGCCTTCGATCTTTGTAAGATCATCCTCTTTTTTAGAAGATGGTTTTGTTTTAGCAGGCTGTTCAGCTACTTCTGTCGCATCGGTTTCCTGGATATCTTTTGCCTCAGTATTTGTCGAAGATTTTTTACGTCCGCCTGCCCTTCTTGTTTTTTTAGCGGCTCCTGGAGTTTCGCCCTTTCCTTTCCCATAAATTTCATTATAGTCCACTAATTCTATCATGGCTAGTTCAGCATTATCACCCACTCGCTTTCCCAGTTTAACTACTCTTGTATAACCACCCGGGCGTGAAGCTATTTTAGCGCTAATCACATCAAACAGTTCCTTTACCGCTTCTTTATCCTGTAAATGGCTAAATACCAAACGACGCTGATGGGTAGTGTTATCTTTTGCTTTTGTAATTAAAGGTTCCACATAAGGGCGAAGAGCTTTTGCTTTTGCCAACGTGGTTACTATCTTTTTGTGTTCAAATAACTGGCAGGCAAGATTGCTTAACAAAGCTTTTCTATGGCTTGCTGTTCTGCTTAAATTATTTCCTTTATCTCCGTGACGCATGACTGTAGTTTTATAGGTTATACCGTGTCAGGAATTATAACCTTTGTTTAATTAAAAATTGCTTTCTATCTTCTGCCTTATACCTCATACCTTCTACCTTCTGCCTCTTTACTCGTCGTCTAATTTCAATTTGCTTAAATCCATTCCGAAACCAAGGCCTCTTTCATTCAACACCTGCTCAATTTCACTTAAAGATTTTTGTCCGAAGTTTCTGAATTTCATCAAATCTTCCTGCTCATATTGTACCAATTCACTCAAGGAATTAATTTTTGCAGCCTTAAGACAATTAAATGCTCTCACTGAAAGATCCAAATCTTCCAATGGAGTCTTCAACACCTTGCGAAGTTGCAAAGTTTGTTCATCCACCAAATCTTCCTTCTTTTCTTCTTTGCTGTCAAAAGTTATGTTTTCATCTGTGATGATCATCAGGTGCTGAATCAAAATCCTGGACGCCTGCTTTACAGCTTCCTCGGGGTGAATAGTACCGTCAGTAACCACATCCATTACAAGTTTTTCAAAATCTGTTCTTTGCTCAACCCTTGTATTTTCAATGCTATATTTCACGTTCTTTATAGGCGTGTAAATAGCATCAACCGGAATATATCCAAAATGAGAACTTTTTTCTTTGCTCTCTTCTGCAGGAACATAACCACGGCCTTTGCCGATAGTGATTTCGATTTCTAATTTTGCTGAATTATCCATTGTGCAAATCAGCAACTCGGGATTCATTACCTCGTAAGACGGAGAAGCTTCTCCAATCATCCCGGCAGTGAATTCAGATTTATTTTTTAATGAAAGGCTGATTTTTTCTGTGCCCGCATCCTGGTCAACTTTCTTTTTAAAGCGAACCTGTTTCAGGTTTAGAATAATTTCAGTAACGTCTTCAGTAACGCCTTTAATCGTTGCAAATTCATGGTCTGCACCTGCTACATTAATACCGACTATTGCATAACCTTCTAAAGAATTAAGCAATACCCTGCGCAAAGCATTGCCGATGGTTACACCATAACCCGGTTCAAGCGGGCGAAATTCGAATTGTGCTTCAAAATCTGTACTTTTTTGGAGAACGATTTTGTCTGGCTTTACAAAATTTAAAATGGCCATTTTTTATTTTGATTTGATTTTGATTTAACCCCAAACCCCTGAAGGGGCTTAAGATATTTTAATGATGATTCTATTTTAATTTCCCAAATTCCCCTTTAGGGGTTAGGGGTTTACTTGCTATACAATTCCACGATAAGTTGCTCCTTAATATTTTCAGGAACACTTTCTCTTTCAGGATATGCTATGAAAGTGCCGTGCATGGTCCCTTCACTCCATTCAATCCAGTTAAATTTTGGATTTTTTGGCCTTAGGTTTCCTGTTATTGAAGCATTGGTTGAAGTCTTTTCTTTTAACCCAATGGTGTCTCCCGGCTTTAAAGAATAAGAAGGAATATTTACCACCGCATCGTTAACAGTGATGTGTTTATGAGATACAAGTTGACGTGCTGCCTGGCGGCTTGGAGCAATTCCCATCCGATAAACTGTGTTGTCAAGCCGTGCTTCAAGAAGCTTGATGAGGTTTTCACCAGTTACACCTTTTTGACGTGCAGCCTCCGTAAAAGTATTACGGAACTGTTTTTCAAGCAATCCGTAAGTGTATTTTGCCTTTTGTTTTTCGCGAAGCTGCAATGCATATTCACCAAGACTTTTACGCTTCCGTGCTGCACCATGCATCCCGGGAGGATTGCTGTTTTTTGTTAACCATTTCCCATTACCTGTAATGGGCTCTCCAAATATCCTGGAGATTTTTGTTTTTGGTCCTGTGTACCGAGCCATAATTTATAAATTGATTTTTTAGTGTCGGTGCATCATCATTAAAAATCAAAAATTAATGATACACCCGGTTATAGAAATATGTTCGATTTCTGATGTACGATGTAAGATGTTAAACATCGTACATCAAACATAGTACATCGTACATGTTATATTGATTAAACTCTTCTCTTCTTCGGTGGCCTGCAACCATTGTGGGGTAAAGGTGTTACGTCTTTTATCATAACAATTTCAATACCCGACTGGGAAAGAGACCTGATGGCTCCCTCACGGCCTGAACCTGGGCCTTTTACATACACATCAACCCGTTTTAACCCGGCATCCAACGCAACTTTCGCTGCATCTGCGGCGGCCATCTGGGCAGCATAGGGAGTATTCTTTTTTGAACCTCTAAAACCCATTTTGCCTGCGGAAGACCATGAAATAACCTGGCCTTGCTTGTTGGTTAAACTAATAATAATGTTGTTGAAACTTGCTACGATGTGTGCGTCTCCAAAAGGCTCAACTTTTACGATTCTTTTTTTGTTTGAGACCTTTGCATTTGTTGCTTTTGCCATAATTGTACTAATAGGTAATCTTTAAAAATTATTCCGGTAATCCTACCGGCGAATTAACCCTCCTTCCGGCTTACTGGAGATCTGGTGTTGATTCAAAATGAAATTGTAAGCCTCAATTATTTTTAACTCGTTCCCGAAGGAACAAGTACTATTTATTTCTTAGGTGCTTTCTTTTTACCGGCAACGGTCTTACGCTTTCCTTTACGGGTACGGCTGTTGGTACGAGTGCGCTGTCCGCGTAGCGGTAATCCCTTACGATGTCTCAATCCACGATAACAGGCTATATCAAGCAAGCGCTTAATGTTAGTCTGCACTTCACTCCGCAAAGCGCCCTCAGTTTTAAATTCACCACTTATTACATTTCTTATAGATGTTTGCTCGTCATCATCCCATTCATTTACCTTTTTATCGTATCCGACATTTGCTTTATCTAAAATGTAACGGGCAGTAGACCGGCCTATACCATATATATAAGTAAGACCAATTTCTCCCCTTTTGTTCTTTGGTAAATCTATACCAGCAATACGAGCCATAAGAATTCTTAATTTTTTGATTTTAAATTTAAATTTCCTGTTCCCCTCAGGGGTTAGGGGCTTACCCCTGCCTTTGCTTAAAGCGTGGATTTTTTTTGTTTATTACATAGAGTCTTCCTTTACGCCTCACGATCTTGCAGTCTACGCTTCTTTTCTTTATGGATGCTCTTACTTTCATCTGTTTATAGTTTTGCTTTTAAAAAGCCTGTTATTTATACCTGAAGATGATGCGACCCCTTGATAAATCATAAGGACTCATCTCTACTCCTACTTTATCACCGGGTAAAATTCTAATGTAATGCATCCGCATTTTACCGGAAATGGTTGCCAAAATCTCGTGACCGTTTTCAAGCTTAACCCTGAACATCGCATTGGATAAGGCTTCCAGGATTGTACCGTCTTGTTTAATGAGTGCTTGTTTGGCCATATTGTTTTTGGGAGCGCAAAGATAAGTTTAAAAATTCTAATTTTACAAAAAAAGGGTTAATATTACATCATCCGAAAAATCCATTATATGAAAATAAGTGCCTTATTGATTTCAACGTCGCTTTTCTTGTTTGCCTCATGCAAAAAAAGTGAAACTACAAATCCACCGCCCCAACAGGATAGTTATTTAACCACAAGTGCAGGAAGCACCTGGAATTATCATCAAACTGATGCGTCCGGAGCAACACCTGTAAGTTCAGATTATACGCTCACATCAACGTCCAGGGATAGCACAATAAATGGAAGAAGTTATCATGTATTTACAAATTCAAATAGTGGTAACCAATATTTAACCATTTCGGGTAGTGATTATTACCAGTTTGACTCATTGCCTGCCGCTTTGGGAACTGCGGTTTTTGAAAGATTGTATTTGAAAGATGCGGCTGCGGGTACTTCCTGGACTCAAAATCTTAGTGTTACTTTACCGGGTGTTCCCGTTCCGGTTCCTGTGACGCTATCATATAATATTGCAGAAAAGGGGATTTCAAGAACTGTGAATGGCACCAGCTATACTGATGTAATTCATGTTGCCACGTCCATTTCCTCCAGTTTTATACCTTCAGCTTCTCTTTCTACGGATATAAATACTTATTACGCAAAGAAATATGGATTGATAGAGGCCTCAACCATTATACACCTTGATTTTATGGGATTAACAGAGGATGTAAACCTGGAAACCAAATTGGTAAGTGCTACCATCCTGTAGTCACATCACATCATCTGTCAAATGAACTTTCGTCATTTCCGTGTGGTGATTTTGAAGCTGATGAACGGCAATGGGGTGAAGCATTATTCTTTTTTCATCCCTGTACCATATTTCGAAATTTGAAAAATTATCCTGCTGAGGTGTCTGAATTCTGAAAGCGCCTTTCATATATTTTACTGAGCCATCCCCATTTACCTGCTTTTGAAATCTTAATTTCATCAATTGATTTTCATCTAAGGGCAGCGGATAAAGATCATCTGCCTTGAACCAAAAATCCTGCACGCCATTGTAAACGCTAATTTCCTTCTCATCGTTATTAAAATCAGTTACTTGGCCCTGCCATGCCTGTCCGTCACTTTCTGCAAGCACATAATCACCTTTTTTTAGTTCATTATATTTTATCATGAAAATTAATTTTTGCTCAATTTATAAAATATTTACAGAAAATTGTTTTTTGATTTTTGATTGCATGTAATGAAAAGTTCTACAGCTTTTCATAAGCCGGGCGAAGACCGCCATGCTTATTCGGCCCAACTCATGACATAATTTTCATCTTCTATTTCGAGGGCCGCTTTGGTTAATTGCAGCGGATGAAAAGTATCAATCATCACCGCAAGCTCTTTCGTTTCCTTCATTCCAATGCTTTTATCAACTGCACCAGGGTGTGGCCCATGGGGAATACCCCCGGGATGTAAAGTGATCATGCCTCTTGTCACATGCTTCCTGCTCATAAAATCACCATCTACATAATACAAAACTTCATCACTGTCAATGTTGCTATGGTTGTAGGGTGCGGGAATTGATTGCGGATGATAATCGTATAACCGTGGCACAAAAGAACACACAACAAAATTGTGGCCTTCAAATGTCTGGTGAACCGGCGGCGGTTGATGCACCCTCCCTGTAATAGGCTCAAAGTCGTGTATAGAAAAAGCAAATGGATAACAACAGCCATCCCACCCTATTACATCAAAGGGGTGATGCAGGTAATGAATTCCATACAACATTCCTTTCTTTTTTGTCATAATCAGAAAGTCGCCTTTTTCGTCATGGGTCACCAAATTTAATGGTTGTCTTATATCCCGCTCACAGTAAGGTGAGTTTTCCATTAGTTGGCCATATTTACTTACGTATCGTTTCGGATAACGTATCGGGCTAAACGATTCAAGAATAAGTAAGCGGTTCTCCTCTTTATCAAATTCTACCTGGTAAATAGTGCCACGAGGTATTACGAGGTAATCTCCATAAGAAAAATCTAATTCGCCATATTGCGTCTTTAATTTCCCGCAACCCTCATGAACAAAAATCATTTCATCGGCGTCGGCATTTTTATAAAAATAACTTCTCATATTTTCCTTTGGAGCTGCCAATGAAATATGACAATCATTATTAACCAGGATAGGTTTACGACTTTTTATAAAATCCTTTTCCGGCTGAACATTAAAACCCTGGAAGCTTCGATGCTGCAGCATTTTCTCTTCAGCTACTTCGGGCATTACAGAATGTGGCTTATCCGTCTTAACTATTTGCGTAGGCGGATAGGTGTGATATAGCAGTGAAGAATCTGACGAAAATCCTTCCGTAGAAAACAACTGCTCAGAATATAAACTTCCATCGGGCTTTCGAAATTGTGTGTGACGTTTATGAGGGATAAACCCTGACTTATGATAGTGTGGCATGTTTAACAAATTGAGAATTATGATTCAAGAATTGAAAAATTAAACAAACAATCAATTCTTCGATAATTCAAGACTTAACATCAGGAAAAAATATTTCCAGTTTCTCTTATCAATGTAATAGGTAAAGTTGCGGAAGAAAAGCATCGAGTATTTTTTGCATTGTAAATTTACACCTTATATCATACATCGTGACAAGGATAGGGTTAATCTCAGATACACATAGTTTTCTTGACGAAAGTGTTTGCAAACATTTCGCAAATTGTGATGAAATATGGCACGCGGGAGATTTTGGAACCCTTGCGATTGCTGAAGAATTAAAAAAATGTTTTACAAAAAATACCAAAGCAGCCGTGGTTCGTGGCGTATATGGAAATATTGACGGCCATGATATAAGAAGTATTTATCCGGAGCAAATTATTTTTATGTGTGAAAAAGTAAAAGTGATGATGCGACACATCGGAGGATATCCTCCACGCTATAATCCTGAAACAAAAAAGGAATTACTTATTCATCAGCCACAGCTTTTCATCAGTGGCCATTCGCATATTTTAAAAGTCATTTATGACGATAAATTAAACTGCCTTCACATGAACCCGGGAGCAGCAGGTAAACAAGGATGGCATAAGGTTCACACTGTTATTCGCTTTGCCATTGATGGTAAAGAAATTAAAAATTGTGAAGTGATAGAATTAAATACACAACCGGCCCCCGATGGCTAAGTGCACTTATATTCCAGGCCGTGAAAGATTATCAAAAATCATTTTCCTCCGTTTCCCTTTAAATCTTCAATGCACTGTGCGTCTAATGAAGGAATATTTCCAGTAATGAGAAAGCCAAGAAGGTCCGTGGTTTCTGAAGCATAATACATTAAACAGCTTTGCACATTACAATGATTTCCATGAGCAACGTCTTTATGATTTGAAACCATTGGCGTTCCTATATCAACTAACCCTAGCAAATGGCCAAACTCATGTTCGACAACTGTTGTCTCAAGTTTTGTTCTGCTTGCCTGGCCAACTCCGCCAGAATTATCAAAGATCGTTTTACCAAAAAGACAAAGCGAAGTATTGCGGTAAGCAACCCCAAGTACGGCAGGGTCACTATATTCGCCATCTGCAATAAGAACATAAGCGGCCAATTGATTTGCCGAATTAAAGATTGCCCGGTTTTTTTGTTCAACAGCACCGATATCATTAATGGTATATGAAGTTTTATTACCACTCGAAATTTGTTGCTGGCTTACAGAAATACCTCCGGGTTTATTTATAAATAAATTTAGAAACGAAATAAGATTATTAATTGATGCTGCGTCCGGCTGAAAGCCAGGCATATATTGAATTTCAATTTTGACAGAAACGAAACTACTTTCCGAAAGAAAATCCCCAGCTGATGAACCGGTAGTCTTATTATTTGCGGCATTTATGGGTGGTAATCCGGTATCATTATCTTTTTTAGAACAACCTGCAACAAGGATAAAAACAGAAGATATAAGTAAGAATGATTTTTTAGAATTCACAAGCTTTGTTTTATCATAAACGAAAAAACCATATATATAGTCTTACCCGGTAGAAATAATCAAAGTTGCTTGTAAATAATATGATAAAGAATACCGACAGTTGAAACCGACAACTCACCACTCTCTATTCGATCCAATCTGCAATAAAAATATTTGTATCATGCCCGCCTCCATTATTCCTGTTACTGCTGAAGAGAAATTTTTTACCATCAGGACTAAACATTGGAAATGCATCAAAGCCTTTATCGCGGCTTATTTTTTCAAGCCCTTTACCATCGATACCGGTAATATACATATTGAAAGGAAAACCCCTTGCATATTCGTGATTGCTGCAAAAAATGATATGCCTCCCATCGGGTGTAAAATTAGGCGCCCAGTTCGCCTTATCGAGGAAAGTAATTTGGTGAGCATCGCTGCCATCTGCATTAGCAATAAAAACTTCCATGGAAGTAGGCGCAACTAAATTTTGTGACAAGAGAGTTTTATAATCTTTCACTTCTTCTTTTGTTTTTGGCCTGCTGGCACGCCAAACGATTTTTGTTCCATCGGGGCTGAACCATGCACCACCATCGTAACCCAATGTATTGGTAACCTGTTTTACATTCTTACCATCCAGATCCATAGTATATAAATCGAGATCCCCATTACGGGTAGACGTAAATATCATCTTATCACCTTTTGGAGAAATAGTTGCTTCGGCATCATAACCCTTTGTATGCGTGAGTTGCTGAATGATAGCGCCATTAGTATCGGCTTTAAAAATATCGAAGGTTTCATAAACGGGCCATATGTATCGCTTCATTTTTTCTTTATCCGGAACCGGGGGACAATCCTTTGAACTAAG
>JBBSPK010000056.1:0-16492 GCA_038258875.1 Chitinophagales bacterium | reverse complement strand
TCAGCAATTGTAGCGCATTTAAATTTACGAACACCGGCACCCATCAGCATTTTGGATACTTCAATTGTTTTATGCGTTTTTACATGAGGCCGTAATCTTTCAATATTATCAACCATCGAAATGGCCGTCCTGATATTTGCAGCTAACCTTTCCCGGTAGATGACCAATACCGGGGAATCTATACCATTAATACCATCTATGTGATACCATTCCTTTTTTACATCTGTATCCATTATATCGTCTTAGTATAATTCAAACAATGCCTCGATTTCTACAGGAATATTACCAGGCAGGGAACCCATGCCTACAGCGCTCCTTACACCAACACCATTATCTTCTCCCCAAATATTTTTAAATAATTCGCTGCATCCATTAACAACATAAGGATGTTTTTCAAAATCTGCGGAACAGCTTATCATTCCCAGAACCTTTATAACCCGTTTCACTTTATCGAGGCTTCCGAGATTTGTAACAATTGTAGAAAGGATGGTTAGGCCTACCTGTTGTGCCGCTAATTTCCCCTCTTCAATATCAAGGTCAACACCAATCTTTCCTACAATCAATGTTCCATCATTTTTGAAAGGCCCGTGCCCTGAAATGTACAAATGCTTTCCATCGATAAGACAAGGCTTGTAGACACCCATTGGCTTTGGCGCCGGTGGTAGCGCTAATCCTGTTTTTTCAAAATTTTCAGAAGGTTTTATATCCATAAATTTGGTTTGTCTTTATACAAAGAGATTTAAAATTAAAACACCCGCAAGACCGACAACAGAAATGATTGTTTCCATAAGGGTCCATGTGCGAATCGTATCTTTTATACTCAGGTTAAAATATTCTTTAAACAACCAGAAACCGGAATCATTTACATGTGAACACGCCAGGCTTCCGGCACCAATAGATAACACCATTAAGCAGGGATTTACATGACTCTGCATGATTACGGGCGCCAGTATTCCCGCAGTAGTGAGGCCTGCAACAGTAGCCGATCCTATACAAATCCTGATAATAGCTGCAATGATCCAGGCAAGAATTAGCGGTGGTATACTTATTCCATTTAACTGCAATGCAATTTGCTCGCTTACGCCACTATCAGTAAGCACCTGCTTTAATGTTCCGGCACTCCCGATAATAAGCAGGATCATTGCTATGTCTTTCACCGCTTCGGTATAAATGAGCATAACCTTTTTAATGCTGAATCCCTGCCGTACACCAATCGTATAAGTTGCAACGGCTAATGAGATTATCATTACGACCCCCGGATCGCCTACAAAAGAAACCATCCTGCTCAACCATGTGCCCGGATTAATTACGTGAGCCAGTAAGGTAGCCACCATTAGAAGCGCCACAGGTAGTAAGGCAGAAAAAAAGCTACTAACGCCTCCGGGTAAACGTTCTTCGGGTAGCGTTTTGCCATGAAAAGTTTCCAGGGGAACAGAATGTATGTTTTTTAATGTTTTAGCAAACAGGGGGCCTGCAATTATAATTGCCGGCACAGAAATAATGAGTCCATAGATCAATGTTAAACCAATATTAGCTTTAAACTGCACTGCTAGGGCGGTTGGCGCAGGATGTGGTGGTAAAAAACCGAAAGTGACCGATAAGGCTGCAAGCATCGGTAGGCCAATGTACACCGCAGGTAACTTATATTGATACACAACCGAAAAAATAAGCGGAACCAGTAACACGAACCCAACGCCATAGAATAAAGGAATTCCCACAATAAAACCTGTAACAACCAACGCCCATTGAATATACTTTTCACCAAAAGCTTTCATCATCACAGACGCTATCTTTTGCGCAGCGCCACTATCTGCAACCAATTTGCCCAGCATTGCGCCCAGTGCAATTATGATTACCAATGATCCCAGTGTATCGCCAATTCCTTTTTGAACTGAGTTCATGATTTTATCGGGTGGAATGCCCAGCATTAAGCCGGCAACGGTTGAGACGATTAAAAATGCCAGGAAAGGACTAATCTTCCCCCACGTGATCATTAAAACCAACCCTGCAATACATAAAAAAATAATGAGAAAAGTCATCAGCAATTTTTATAAATGTATTTATTTTTTGGAATCTCTATGCAACTTTTCCATTGTTACGATTAGTTCATTTACGATACTGTGAATATCGCAGAAGAAAAAACGGTAACGTAACTTTGTCAACTTGAAAGATGATTTACTAAAAGTGAACCAGGAAATTACAGAAAGTGATAAATACAATTTTATGGATACAAAACAGGCTTACAATGCATGGGCTTTACAATACGATACAAATACCAATAAGACGAGAGACCTCGAAGCAACAGCTTTACGAAACACATTACACGATATTCCATTTGACAGCGTCCTGGAAATCGGGTGTGGAACCGGAAAGAATACTGAATGGCTTATAACAAAAGCAAACGCAATAACTGCTGTTGATCTTTCTGATGAAATGCTTGCACGGGCAAAAGAAAAAATTACTTCCCCTAAAGTTCATTTTATACAAGCCGATATTACAGTACCATGGACATTCGCCGGAACACATTACGATCTCATTAGTTTCAGTCTTGTACTCGAGCATATTCACAATCTCGATCATGTTTTTAGCGAGGCATCAAAATCACTAAAGCCATGCGGGCATATTTACATAGGGGAACTTCATCCTTTTAAACAATATTCAGGAACCAAAGCCAGGTTTGATACGGAAGCAGGAACCCAGGTGGTTGAATGTTTTGATCATCATATTTCTGATTTTATTATTGCCGCAAAAAAACATGGACTAAAGCCTGTTGGCCTTGAAGAATATTTTGACGATAATAACAGGAATGAAATTCCAAGGATCCTCGTATTAATGTTTACAGCAGATGATACTTCCGGGCTGATACAAATGGAAGTAAATTAATTTCCCGCATTCGCAATTGTCAACAATGTTTTAAAAATTGTAACCCAATTATTTCTTGCCAGCTCTTGCTCTTAAATCAGCAACCGGCACTGTTATTAACCGGCCGATTGGTTTTCCAACCCTGTAAGTGATTAATTTTAGCGCAAATGCTTCCTGGGGAATCACAACCGGCTCCGTATACTTTGGATAAAAATTATCAGGGAATGAATTATCGAAAGTGTAATAAATATCCAGTCCTTCTACTTCTGTATTCATTTGAAGCATTAATTTTCCGGATGTACTATCGGTCGTGATAATCGGATCATACATGCTTGGCGCATATTTTATTTGTGCTTCATCAAAGCGTTCAAAATGATCCTCTACCTTTTTTATAAAATTGTTCCAATTCTTTTTGTCCTTTGGTGACCATACCGATTCTGCAATCGCAAAAGCCCTGGGCCATGTCATATATTCTGCATGCCTCATATTGTAGACCTGCTCGGTCCATAAGTTGGCTTGCCCGCCCTTAATATATTTCGCGTCAACACCATCCGGTAAAGGTTCAAATTCATATGCTTTTTTTAGTCGCAATGATGCATAGATGCGGGGTTCGATTGCAGGATCTCCCTGCATATAATCAATGTAAGAAAAAGTGGTCGGGCTCATTACTACTTCATGCCCCATCTTAGCTGCATCAATTCCACCCTGAATTCCCCGCCAACTCATTACAACGGCATTTGGTGCTATGCCGCCCTCTAATATTTCATCCCAGCCCATAAATTTTTTACCTTTTGATTCCACAATTTTTTCTACTCTTTTTTCAAAATAGCTTTGCACTTCCTCCATATTTTTTAACTTTTCTTTTTTCATTAAAGCTTTTATAGCATCACTGTTCTCCCAAAAAGTTTTAAATATTTCGTCACCCCCCATGTGAATGTATTCAAAGGGAAAAAGCCTGGCCACTTCTGTAATCACTTTATCAAGAAACACATACACATTTTCATTGGCGGGGCAAAGATTATCATCATATAAAGCAGTGTGCGTGTCCCAATCTTTAATTTTTTCGCCAGATGAAACACCAATATTTTTTACTCCTCCAGAACACGATAGATCAGGGTAAGCAGTAATTGCTGCAAGACTGTGGCCGGGCACATCAACCTCCGGTAAAATATTTACAAATCTCTCTTTTGCATACTGTACAATTTCTTTGATATCATCCTGGGTATAGAATCCGCCAAAGTTGCGTGGCTCATCGGGCTTAGGCGGATCAAATGTGCCGAAATAGCCCACCTTCTTTACATTCCATGCCCCTACTTCGGTTAATTTCGGCAGGCTCTTAATTTCGATACGCCACCCTTCATCATCCGTTAAATGAAGGTGAAGTATGTTGTATTTATACCGCACCATTTGATCAATATATTTCTCAACATCTTCTTTCGTAAAAAAATGGCGGGCTACATCAAACATTAATCCCCTCCATTCAAATCTTGGATAGTCGGTAATCTCAACACAGGGCGCCTCCCACTTTATATCCCCTCCTACCGGCGAAGCAGGCTTAACAGCAACTGTGTTTTCAATTTCTTTTGGAAATAATTGCAACAGGGTTTGCACACCATAAAATAAACCGGCGGCTTCATTGGCGGTAATTACAATGTTTTTTGGAGTTACCATTAAATGATAACCTTCTTTTCCAATTTCTTTATCAGCCTTTTTATTTAACTGCAATTGAATTGTTGCGGAAGGATCATTATTTTTAACACTAACAGGAATACCGGTCGGTGTCGAAAGGCGATCTTTTATTAATGCTATGACCTGTTTCATCTCAGGCTGCGATCCGGCTTCAACAATGATCTCCCCGGGCAGCGTAAAAGTCCCTGGGTTTTCAACAATTTTTACGGGTTCGGGAATAATGGCAATTTTACTTTTGTCCTGGCCAAATGAAACCATAAATATTAAACAACAACAAAGAGACCCTAAAAAACTTTTCATAAATCAACTTATTTAATCCGGTAAAAAAATTGTGATAATTATTATTAGAATATAAAGGAATAAAATTAATGATATCGCAGATCATTAAAAAATAAAGAAGCAACTTGTTTTTAAAAATGCGAAGGTGTATCGCCTCTTTAACCTTTTGTTGCGCAATCAATCTTTTAATCCTTTAATTTCCACGCGCACTTTAGCCCTGCATGGTTCCTGAAATTCAGACTCTATTAGTCTATTACTATTGATTATTTTGTAAAAGTCATCAAAATATCTAGTCACAAATTTAACGTAAGATGATTTCAGCAATGGACAGGTTGTATATAAATCGTAGATATCTTTTTTCAGGCGATTATATAATTCAAATGTTTTTGTAAAGCTTTCTATATCGCTTTCACAAAAGCCGCGATACAATCTCGTACGTACATTAGGTATTTCCAGTTCTTCGGCAGCGCCAGCATAAGGTGCATCAACTATGCCTGCATGATCAAAATCATAAGGAATTGCATAAGCAGCTTTAGTTGAATCCTTTGTTATTAAAACAATGTTTTGCAAATAGGCAACTGACCAGTCAGTGTTTCCTACCAGGTATTGAAATACCGCCATTTTTCTAAACTCCTCAGGATCGGTATTTCTCATGTCAACTTGCCTTCGCTTCCACACAAATGCACTAAATCTTTCAGCAACTTTTTTTTCATCTTCAAGGAGTATACAATAATGAGTTTCCGGTTTGCGCTTCCCGGCAGAATCTTCGAAATCTACCTGCACCAGCCTGGCATTGAAACTTTTCTCTGTAATAATGTTGTATAGTTTATATGCAAGCCATTCCCTTATCACATATTCATCGCCCTGGCATGGAACGACCAGTTTAAGCTTGGTTTGCTTGTCAAAAAGTGTACTTTTCAACTTTTCTTCCTTCGGAAAAGTTAAAAGAAGAGGAGGCATTTTGCAATTTTCCCTGAGCAAACGAAAATGACCCCGTGTTTTTACCTGCAGTTGAATTGAAACCAGGCTACTATCATCTCCCCAGTATTGAAATAAAACAGGATGTGAGGCAGGATTATCTTTCCGGTCATTAAATAAATCATTTAGTTTCCCGGTGAACTTACAATGAAGTATATCATCAACTGCAAAGAGCCAGCTTTGAGTTTTTTGGCCATATAGTTTTGCATCTTGCAAAACAATTGAAAAAAGCAGCAAAGCCGTGAGAGAAAACTTATAGTACATAGATTTTATTTATGCAGTTAAATTCAGGCAATCCTGACCAATTTAAATAAATTAATACATTATAAAGAATGTTTAAAAAAAATAGATTTATCCCAACATCATCTTACCAACCTGTTATATTCATTTAAACCTTTAACTGTTAAATGAGGATACAATAAGTTCCACACAGCTTTTTTAAACAAAATAAGCGTAGCCGGTTTATTATTTAATATTTGTTGTGGTATCCAAAAGAAAAAAATCAGAATTAATTGCTGCGCCAGTAACTTGTATGATCCCTTATAAGGCTCGGGTTTCAGAAAACCATGTTTAACATGAAACTTAAGCCTCTTTTGGGTTCTGTCAAGTTTCTTTTTTAGAAAATTTTCCCAGTTATTTTGTATTAGCGGGTGATAACGTGAGATTTCCCAAACATTATTAAAATAAAAACGATAATTATTTACCAATTGAAATATGTCTTCGAAATGCCTGTCAAATTCCAGGAGATTTTCTGAGTGCACATCACTGTAAAGCATTTCGGAAAACCCTTTTAAAACTTCATCATAGGCAGCTTCAACTATTGCTTCTTTATTTTTAAAATGATAGGCAAGATTACCCACACTTATATTTGTGGCATCTGCAATTTGTTGGAGACGTACATTGGCTATCCCTGTTTCAAAAAAAAGTTTTTGAGAATTTTTTATAATGCGTTGTTTGGTACTGGCGGGCATTTAAAGAAATTAGAAAATTATATCTAAACTCAAAGCATTCGTTCTCTAAAATTACACAAAGATTTATTGAAGTTTTAATATTTAAGAAATTTACCGGGGAGAATTTTTGGGCCTGCTTATTTTTGGGCTGTTTATTTATCTACTTTATGCAAATTGCAGATAAGATTATATACCCTTTCAGACAGTTCTTTTAACCTCGGCCTCACAACTTCTTCTGTAACCGGTGTAAAAACTGCAATTATATATTTTATTTTTCCATCGTCCACGATACCAACATCATGTGTATAATAACTCCACCAGCCCGTTTTGTGAAAAAACATCGCACGCTGTGGCAAACCTGTAGAAAGTTTGGTAGTGTCTAATTGTCTTCCCAGCAACACTTTCAACTGCATGCTCACCCAGGGGTTTATCAATTGATTCGTATAAATTTTATACATAAAATCAGCGGCATGAAGTGCACATGTCTCCGTACTTTTCACAGTATCATAACCGGGCTCTTCAAATTTTCTGCTTAGAAATTTTCTTGTTACCTCGCTACCGTACCAGTTATTTTCGTGCATGGTTTTATTGATGCTATCCCGCGTTGCAATGTCTATCATGCAATTCGCCGCTGAATTATCACTTCGGGTAATCATTAAATTCAAAAGATAATTTACGGTAACTGTATCACCGCTTTTTAACAGCGGCCGGGGATCATAACTTATTTCTCTTGATTTATCAACGTCGTTTGGTGATTTAACCACGTACGTCCTGAATAAAGAAAAATCATTATTGGTAACCTGCCTCAGAACTTCCATGGCAACATACATTTTGTATACTGATGCAGGATATATCAGGTTGTCAAAATTAACTCCACCAAAAACGGGTTTATTTCCGCTGAGATCAATAACCGCGAAAGAAATTTTTTCCATTCCGTCCTCGCCCGCATCCCAGGTGCTGTCTAATCCAACTTCACGAACTATTTTTTGAAGTGAATCTGTAAAACTTTTTTTTTGTTGAAAATAGGTGGGAACTTTTAATTGTCCTTCAGCAAGTGAATGAAAGAGGCAAAATAGTAATGCGAATTTTATTCGTTTCATAAATCTAAACCATATTTTTTCTCTTGAAATCATTAAGCAACTTATTGGTTTGCTTATGTAATTTATTTTTAAACAAAGCAGTGCCACCAAATAATTTCCCTTTCCATCCCATCGCTTGTGATGCCCATTTATGCAGGTTAAAAGTATCGGTGTGTTTTATGATTTTAGCATCTTTAAATTCAAACGCAGCATCTACAATATTGTGAACCTTTCTTCCTGTTCTGCTGAATGTATACCATGCTTCCCAGTGTACTGAACCTTTTTTCAGTGAGGCAGTAATGTCTGAAAATTCAATTTTTAAATCGGAAGAATTTCTGCAAAGCATCCGCCACATTGCTTTTGCATCATCTCCTTTTAACTCGCCAAATGCGGGATCACAAAACACTATATTGTCATGATAACAGGATACCATTGTTTCGGCATCTTTATTTTGAAATGCTGTATAAAAATTTTCTATCAAACTTTTCATTAGATTTATCATGTAGCAAGATTAAGAAGTTAACCGGTTTTATATACTTCACCGTTTGCAGGATTAATAAAAATAATTTTTTCTACAGGAAAAGAGGCAAAAAGTTTTTCGCCGATTTTTGAGCCTGCTGTTTTCATTCACCTGTTTTGCATTTTAGTCTATTTTAATACCAGGCAAATTATTTTTAGGCCCTGTGAAAATAGTTTAAATATTGAGCGATTAAGCCATTGGAAGATTATAATGCTTTGGAAATTTGTATCTTACATTTCAATTATTACAATATGAAAAAAGATAAAGTATTGGATACATTAAAAGCATTTCCTAAAGAATTTGAGCTGGAATATCTTTTTGAAAAACTTGTTTTTGTAGAGAAAGCTGAAAAAGGATTAATACAAGTAAAAGAAGGGAAGATGGTTACTCATGAAAACGTAAAGGAAATTATTAAAAAATGGTAAAAATAACATGGACTGAAGTTGCTATGTCTGCCGAAACAAAAGATGCTAGATGATTTGCTGCTGAAGCCCGTCAGCCATGCTATTGCAATGCACTTGTTGTCAAATGTTCATCTTTGTTTACTTTGTCCAATCCTCTAAATCAATTCCGTTTATTCTTTTAAAGTGGTCAGTGTTGTTTGATATCATTGTCAAATTATGAGTAACAGATGTTACACCGATTAGAAGGTCGAAATCGTCAATTGGCGTTCCTGCTTTTCTTAATCTCGTTTTCTCTTTTGCATACAAGTCCAGTGAATGAAAGATTGGAAGGATTTTAACGCCTGTTAGAAATTTTAGTAATGCCTGCAAATTTTTCTCTGGCTTTTCGCTGTTTTCAACTCCAAATTTTAATTCAGCAAGAGTTATTTCTGAAATAAAACAATTATCTATCGCCTTGTCAAACTTTTCTTCGAGATTGAATTTCCCTTTCATGTAATAGATGGCAATATTCGTGTCAATCAAATATTGCTTCAAAGCTCTTCAATTTGTCTGGTAAAAGTTCTACTGTTACGAATTTCATTGATTATTTCTTCTGCAGTTTTTTCTGATTCAAATGCACCAAATGCTTCTTTGAAAGAAGATTTTTTATCTGTGATGTCTGACTTAATAGAAGTTGTAAGTTTGGAAATAAGGTCGAGTTTATTGCTCGGGCTTAGGTTGTCAAGCATTTGCAAATAGCCATCAATCAAAGTTGTATCCATATTTGCTGTTTCCATGTTATCAAAGATAATAAAATTGTTGACCAGTTAATAACTCTTTGAACTCAAACGCTGTAAAACCGCATTTCTGCCAACATGCACATTTCGAAAGATTCAAAACTTTATGCAGACAGGTTTATTGAAAAATTAATAGAAGAGCGGATCAGTTGGAAAATTTTCGCAAATCCGGTAGAGTCGTTCCTCAATTTGATTCAAAAACAATCCGGGAATTAATTGAAGGAAATTATAGAATAGTTTACGAAATATTTTCAGACAAGGTTGTGATAGTCCGTGTTCATCATTCATCAAGAGAATTAAAATAATTTCAGGTTCAACTTATCAAACATAAACAACACCTTGGATTTATCATGTTGTTATATTAAAGAGAGATGAATCAATTTTTATATACATCACCGTTCGTGGGATTAATAAAAATAATTTTTTCTGCAGGAAAAGAGGCAAAAAGTTTTTCGCCAATTTCAACAGGGTCCTGGG
The DNA here is from genome assembly GCA_038258875.1 of Chitinophagales bacterium. Lineage (GTDB taxonomy): Bacteria > Bacteroidota > Bacteroidia > Chitinophagales > Chitinophagaceae > Ginsengibacter. The sequence continues at coordinate 6,478 of JBBSPK010000056.1, read as the reverse complement.
CTTGTCTCCTCGCTATCAACGTTTGGTTATTTAGCGAGAGGTATATTAATTGTTCATTGCCCATATTTTCATAAGCAATAACTTCTAAAATACTTTGCCCTTGGTTATCACTATTCCTTGAAACAATAATATTTTCCGGGCGAATACCAATTTCCAATTCATTACCAATATTCCCTGCAACAGCCGGCGCAACATTATCGCCTAAAAGAATTTTACAATGAGGAGACGCTTCAATAAAAAAATAATCCGCTTCTCTTTTTAAAACACCTTTTATAAAATTCATTGTTGGAGAACCAATAAAACCGGCAACAAACCTGTTATCCGGGTTTTTATATAAATGCATCGGCGTATCTAATTGCATCAGGTTGCCCTTATTTAGAACCGCGATCCTGGTTCCAAGCGTCATGGCTTCCGTTTGATCATGAGTAACGTAAATCATTGTTGCATTAATTTCCCTGTGTAACTTCTGTAACTCAATACGCATCTGGCTTCTGAGTTTTGCATCCAGGTTACTGAGCGGTTCATCAAAAAGAAAAACTTTAGGCCGCCTGATAATCGCTCTGCCTATTGCCACTCTCTGGCGCTGGCCGCCGGATAATGTTTTTGGCTTCCGGTATAATTCATCTTCTATTTCCAGCAATTTAGCCGTTTGCATCACCCTGTCTTTTATATCATTTTTGCTAAACTTTTTAAGCTTTAAACCAAAGGCCATATTATCATACACCGTCATGTGTGGATACAAGGCATAATTTTGAAAAACCATTGCAATATCCCTGTCACGCGGACCAAGATCATTGATTCTTTTCCCATCGATGGAAAGTGTGCCTTCACTTATTTCCTCGAGGCCTGCAATCATTCTTAATAAAGTTGACTTGCCACAACCGGACGGACCTACTATCACCATAAATTCTTTATCATGCACAGTAAAAGAAATATCATCAATTGCTTTTTTTCTGCCTCGTTCTTTATCTACATCGTCATAGATTTTGGAGATATTTTGTAAAGTAACTTCTGCCATACATTTTTATTTATGAAGTGCGTTTGAAAAATATTCTTTTGGTATCCTGGTAATGCGGCATGCAAGGTCAAGTTCCCCTGAAGCTAATATAAAATCATCTTCATGTTCGGCAATTCCGGTTGTAAAAACAACATCATTCAAATAAACCTGGTCCATGATATTACTGGTTAGAACCGGGTTCGCTTCAAGTAAAGGAGTCGCATCAGCAAGATGTAAAATTTCGGTAGGGTTATTTTTATCAAGCAGCGCCCAAAAAGTTCTATAAATACCCACTTCAGTTTTATTCTCTACTCCATGGTAAAGCATTAGCCAGCCGTCTTTTGTAGGTACGGGAGGCGTGCCGCCGCCAATCTTAACATTAGATATAGAAGACTTGCGGGCTCTCAGGAAAGGCTTATCATGCGGTTTCCAGTGTAACAAATCAGGGGAAGATGCCAAATGTATCGCAGCTCCGGGATGAAACAATGAGTCGTGGGAAGAAGCAAAATAACATTCACCCATAGGCCTTGTCAATGCGTAAAAATTTTCTTTTACCTTGCCTTCAAACAGCAACATATCTTTATTCTGGTGATCGAGTACGATACCTGAACAGGTATAATTTAAACCATCATCGGAGACGTACAACATTGTTGAATGTCTTTCAGAACTTACACAGCACGTTGTCATGTAATAACGGCCATCAATAAACGAAATTCTGGGATCTTCAATTCCATATTCCTGGTTGGCATACTGCGGAGAAATTATTTTATCATAATGAATTTTTTCTATCGAAGACCCATCAACATTTAGCTCAACGGGAAGCAGCCATGATAAAGAAGTAAGGGCGAAAACCGGGAAGGCATAATAATTTATCCTGAATTTCCTGGGGTCATTCATGGTGACTTCTCCCAAAGGCCATGCATCTGTTTCATAACCCCCATCATTCCACCTGATACAATAGACATTTTCGCCGACAACCGCATTTGACAGTGCTTCGGCAACACGAACCATCATTAATAAATTTCCATTTGGCAGCCGGCACAACCCGGGATTAAAAGCTCCCAAAACATAAGTATGTTCCGCCAATCCTTTTCTCAAAGGAGAAAAAGAAAGATCTACATCAGCAGGTGAAAAAATGATTTGATCATATTTTATTTTCGGGTTCATTATTTTTTATACTTATTGAAAGCGGCTTTAATGGCCGGGTAATTCTCAACTATTTCTATAGCAAGTAAAGCCTCGATAGTAGATTCTGCCCCTGAATTAGTATTGACGGAAGAAGATGATTGAATGCCATCGAAGCAGCGGCCGGTAGCAACAGAATACATAATTCTATTCGCATCATTTGCTCCCCAAAACCATGCTGCAAGATGCCCGGCAAGATCTGCATATTTTTCCTGGTTCGTTAAGCGATAGGCTTCTGCAGCAGCTGTGATCATCGGCCTTATTCCGTACGCTATTTGCTCAAAACTTTTTTCGCTGATAAGCACAACCCCAGTTCCGTTATTTTGCACTTCGAAAGATGATTTCATACCGGCTTGCAACAACCATGGATAAAAATTATCTACGACTGCCATTCCTTTGCTGGTGTATGTTGCATCGTTTAAAAAGGCTCCCGCTTTCATAAGCGCATATGCCTGATCGCAGGCATAGGCATGCCATGTATTTTCCCAACTTAATATGCATGAATATGGAAAATGTGTTGCATCACCTTGTTGCATCAATACAATTCCATCAGCAAGTTTTTTAATATAAGATTTTAAATCTGCATCATTGCCCGCTTCAGGTATGAGACCTAGAATAATTATTGCGGCCTGGTCAGTGCCGCTTCCTGCCGGCAGCCATTGAGGTACCGTAATGCCATTTACAACTTTAGTGGTTTGTGGAAGTGGAGCCTGGTCAGTTTTAATAGTGGCGATAAGCTTGTTTATTGAAGCATCCATTTTATCAGCTAATTGGGCATCCTTGCTTCGTACTAACGGGGCCGCTTCCGAAAGCGTATATAATGCCCTCCATGACCACCAGTTGGCATTATTTATACTAGTTGGACCGTTTGTGTTGATGGTATTATCAGTAAATAGAAAATTATAAAAATACCCATTGGCTGATTGCATTTCCAATATAAACCGGATGAGGTTAAAAGTTTTATTCTGTAGGGCAGTATCCGTAGAAAATTTGGAGCTACGTACATAAACCTGTACAGCCCTTGCCACATCATCAACACAGGTAAAGCCTTCATCAGCATCTCCTACGCGGCGATAATCCGGAGCTTCAGAATAAATAAACACACCTGCGGCTTTTACTGCAGTTGCGAACGTTACCGGGATATATAAATAATCCAGGTGAGTGGTATTTACCAGTGAGGAATCAACCGGTGGTGGCGGTGGAGGATTAGCCGAGGTTTGCTTTTTACAGGTAACGGCCATGCAACTAAATGCACAAATGCACACTAAAAACTGTATTCCTTTTTTCATAATAATTATTTTTGTAGCAGTTCATTTAAAATTTCATTTAGTTCAATGGTTACAAATCCTGTTGCAGAATCCGAGACTGCATATGGGATAATCAATACATCCTCATGACGTATTAAGCCACATGTGTACACCACATTAGGCACGTAACCTTCTCTCTCATTTTCGTCTGCCTCAATTAAAGGTTTATCTAATCTTCCGATAATAACTGACGGGTCTTTTAAATCAAGAAGTATGGCGCTGATGACATAAGTGCGCATGGCACCCACACCATGAGTGAGCAACAGCCAGCCTCTATCGGTTTTTATCGGTGAGCCACAATTGCCCAACTGTACAAATTCCCATGTAAAAACCGGTTCCATCAATAATTTATATTCATTCCATACATACAAGTCATCGGAAAACATGATGTTGATTTTTTCTCCGCCCTGCCTTGAAATCATTACATATTGCCCATTCACTTTTTCAGGAAACAATGCCATTCCTTTATCAGAAATTGCTTCGCCATATAATGTTCTTATTTTAAATACATCAAAATCTTTTGTTTCAATCAACTGTGTTTTAATATGATGGCCATTGTATGCCGTGTAAGTTCCATAGTAACATAAATTGTCACCGTCTTCGAATTTTACAAATCTTACATCCTCTATGCCCATGCTTTCCGCTTTTGCATTGGGAAAGATTACTTTTTCGCTGATAGGAATATGTGCAGATGACTCCAGGTCATAATTTGTATCCAGGATTCTTTTCAATGCATCTATCGTATCAACCATTGAAGACGCGGAAGAAATTTTCGATTCATTTATAATTTGAACTGCTTCAGCAACAGTAAATGTATCGGGTAAAATATCAATGCATCCTGTTTTAAAGCCCGGGAAAAATGCGGCACGTTTTGCCAGGAACTCTTTGTTATAAACTGTGCTTTCATTTTTTTTAAGGCTCGTAAAATATCCTGACGATTCATCAAGAGTTATATTGTTGAAACTGTCTACAATGCCTGTTTGAAATACAACGGATGAAATATGACCTTCACCGGTGGCCCGTAAACTCATGATAAACCTCAGCTCGCCTTGATTTAAATCGTCCTGGTTTGGATGAACAACAATTGAAGGATTAAACAATGCGGCGGCCTGGATAGAATATTCTTTCGTAAAAAAAGCACCTAGTAACAATCGCTTCTTTTCAGAAAAAAGTAATAAGTCATCTTTATATAAATTGTTTATCCTGTTAAAATGATCCATAAAGGTTTCGCTGATATTGCGATGGCGCGTTGCAAACTCTTTCATTACTTTTTCGAGGGCGAGGTCAACTTCTTCTTCAGTTAAGATTGTTAATCGCTTAATAATATTGGTAATCCTGTTTTCCCCGGGCAAAAAAAGAAAATAAGTGATCACTCCCTTTGCAGAAGCAAGTAATCTTATAGGATTTTTTGTGACTTTCATTGTGAGTGGTGAATGGTGAATGGGCAATGGTGAATGACCAATGTTCAATGTTTTAATTGTGATTGAATTAAGCCTGTGATGATTTTGAAACACCTCACCATTGCTTCTCCTAATTTAGTAGCGTCATAGTTTTTTAAATACTCTAAACCGTTTGCGATATCAAATGCAGCATCTATTGCTACCAAAGAGCTTCTGGAAATTTCGTAAAATCTTTTTCTTTCAATCTCACTTTTTCTAGACGCTCCTTCTGCAATATTTAAGTGAACAGATAATGCAGCTCTTCTAATTTGAGATATCATTCCAAATTTTTTCGTTGTCAGGTAATTGTTTAGTTAGCCTGTAGCATTCTAAAACAAATGCCTGAGAAAAACCATAAATATCCAGTTTCTGATGATTAAGTTTTAAGAACATAAATTTTTTTTGAAGGTGAATGGTGAATGCCAAAATTTATTAATATTTATTAGTAGATTAGAATTTTTAGTTGCCCTATTGCCCATTCACCATTCACCATTCACCACTCACCATTGCCCATTCACCATTCCCCATTCACCATTCACCATTGCCCATTCACCGTATCAATCTTTCAATCCTGTCGAGGCCATACTCTGAATAAAATGTTTCTGGAAGAAAAGAAATGCAATCATCACAGGAAGTGCCAGTAAAACAGCAGCTGCGATCTTCACTCCCAACTGGCTGTCTGCCCTGCCTCCCACCGCAAACAGTGTAACTAGCTGCGGCATCGTCATTAACTTTTCATTTCTTACGACAATGAGCGGCCATAAAACTTCATTCCACGATCCGATGAATGATAATATTGCAACGGTAACAATCGTTGGTTTTATATTGGGCCATAGTATCTTAAAAATTATCCCCGTTTCGTTACAGCCGTCCATTCGTGCCGCGTCAATTAAAGCCTGCGGCAGTCCCTGGAAAGCCTGCCGAAACATCAGAATAGCGAACGCACTCACTGCAAATGGAATAATCAGTGCAAAGAAAGTGTCCACCAATCTCAAATTCACCATCGTGATATAGTTGGGTATCAGCGTTACCTGGAAAGGCAGCGACATAGTAAATACGATTACATAAAATATTAATTGACGACCTTTAAATTGCATTTTAGCCAACGCGTATCCAACAACCGAACCGGTAAATAATACCAATGCGGTCGTAACAATGGCTACCAGCAAACTGTTTAAAAGCGAACGGCCAATTGGAATTTTTTGTACCATCAACTTAAAATTATCCCATGTGGGATGCGCCGGCCACAACGCCATTTTTCCTGAATCATGCATGGGTGTAAATGAAGCTCCAATCATCCATATGAAAGGATAAATAAAAGTGAGTGCAGCAACTGAAAGTGCCACGTACATTAAAATTCTATTTGCCTCTCCCCAACCCCTCTCCGAAGGAGAGGGAACTAACTTAAAGGCAACTCAATAACTTCAGCATAAATCCGTCTTCAAAAGAGGGGGACACGCAACCTAAGTGCAAGAACAATTATAACTTTATCACTTCCTGGCCTTCTCCTTTGGAGAAGGTTTGGGATGAGGTCTATAAATTCGGGCTTT
>JBBSPK010000055.1:0-16626 GCA_038258875.1 Chitinophagales bacterium | reverse complement strand
TGGTGTGGAAATGCGCAAATACACAGGTTTACAGCGCACAAATGTTTATGCGCATTCTAAAAGAAGCGGGATTGCCGGCAGGCGTTATCAATTTAATTTTTGTGGATGGCCCTACATTAGGCGATGTCTGTTTTAATCATCCTGACTTTGGAGGTATTCATTTTACAGGGAGCACAGGCGTTTTTAATTCGATGTGGCAAATCATTGGAGAAAATACCAAATTGTATAAATCATATCCGAGAATAGTAGGGGAGACGGGTGGTAAAGATTTTGTGCTTGCACATAAGAGTGCAGATGTTGATGTAGTTGTTACGGCGTTATGCCGTGGCGCTTTTGAATACCAGGGACAAAAATGTTCTGCTGCGTCGCGTGCTTATATTCCGTCAAACATTGCACCCCAGGTAAAGAAAAAATTAGTTGCAGAAATTAAGACAATGAAAATGGGAAGCGTGGAAGATTTCACCTGTTTTATAAATGCGGTTATCGATGAAAAAAGTTTTGATAAATTGGAGGGATATATTAAACAGGTTAAGAAAGATAAGAGCGCCAAAATATTGGTTGGTGGAAAATGTGATAAGACCAATGGATATTTTATTGAACCCACAGTAATAGAAGTTTCTGATCCACGTTATGTGACTATGTGCGAAGAATTATTTGGTCCTGTATTGACGATCTATGTTTATGACGAGAATAAATTTGAAGAGACTATTAAATTAGTTGATTCGACTTCTCCTTACGCACTTACAGGATCTGTGTTAGCGCAGGATCGTTATGCCGTTGAAATTGCGACCAAAAAGCTCGCGAACAGTGCAGGTAATTTTTATATCAACGATAAACCGACAGGTGCGGTGGTTGGACAGCAGCCCTTTGGTGGCGCAAGAGGCAGTGGCACAAATGATAAGGCCGGCAGCATTTTGAATCTATATCGCTGGCTTAGTGCAAGAACGATTAAGGAAACTTTTAATCCGGCGGTAAATTACCGGTATCCATTTATGAAAGAAGATGCGGATAATTCTAAGTAATAATAATATTTCTTAAGCAGTTCCTGACCATAAACTAACAATCATTTTTCATTTGTGTAATTGAAAACCATTTTAAATAAATATCAACTGCAGGTTACTATTGAGCGATTGGCTTACCAGCTTATTGAAAATTATTCTGATCTTTCTTCAATAGTTTTAATAGGCATACAACCCCGGGGAATTTTTTTATCCAATAAAATTTTTGATCAGCTAAATAAAATTGTTCCGGATAATAAACTGCTGTACGGTAAAATGGATATTACCTTTTATCGGGATGACATCCGTAAAGAATTGCATAGTCCTAATCAAACAAATATTTCATTTTCAATAGAAGATAAAAACGTGATTTTAATTGACGATGTATTATACACAGGAAGGACTATCCGGGCAGCGTTAGACGCTTTACTTGCTTTTGGACGTCCTAAAAAAGTAGAGCTGTGCGTTCTTATCAATCGCAGGTTTAGCCGCCAGTTACCTATCCAACCCGATTACTGTGGAAAATCAATTGATTCAATCATTTCTCAAAAGGTGAAAGTAGAATGGGATAAGGAAGAAGTTATTTTATATTGACTAGCACGTAAAAATTGGGAATTATCCCAATTGCAAAAAAACCGTCCTTACACAATTTTTTTATTTAGCTTTGACCTTTAATGCAACTTTCTACCAAACATCTTCTTGGCATTAAAGATTTACATCTCCGGGATATTGAACTCATTCTTTCTACCGCAACTCAATTCAAAGAAGTTTTACAAAGACCGATAAAAAAAGTGCCCTCACTTCGCGACACAACAATCGTAAACCTGTTTTATGAGAATTCAACCCGTACACGCATATCATTTGAACTGGCAGAAAAACGACTTAGTGCTGATACTTTGAATTTTTCATCGTCAGGCTCCTCCGTATCCAAAGGCGAGACATTACTCGATACAGTGAATAATATTCTATCAATGAAAGTTGATATGGTGGTAATGAGACATAGTGCAAGCGGTGCACCATATTTTTTGGCGAAGCACATTCCTGCAGCAATTATAAATGCCGGAGATGGCATTAACGAACATCCAACCCAGGCCTTGCTTGATGCATTTTCAATTAAAGAAAAATGCGGAACGCTTGAGGGAAAAAAAGTTTTGCTGATTGGCGACATCATGCATTCGAGAGTCGCCTTAAGCAATATTTATTTGCTAAAGAAAGCGGGTGCGGAAGTTATGGTAGCAGGGCCGCCTACGCTTATTCCAAAATATATAAAAAGTGCGTTTAATATACAAGTTGAATATAACCTCAAAAAAGCATTGCAATGGTGTGATGTTGCCAATGTTTTGCGAATACAACTGGAAAGGCAAAACCAGGTTTTATTTTCTTCATTAAGAGAGTACAACCTTGCTTACGGAGTAAGCAAAAAAATATTGGATAGTATAAATAAAGAAATCGTGATTCTTCACCCAGGGCCGATAAACAGGGGAGTCGAGATTGATAGTGACGTCGCAGATTCAAAACAATCAATTATTTTGCAACAGGTGGAAAATGGAGTGGCCATAAGAATGGCGGTACTATATTTACTCAGTAACAAGCAAAATTTCAATTAGTTTCACGCATCTTCAGCCATAGAATATGGATAAAATTTGTTTATTTCCGGGGACTTTTGATCCTGTGACGCTAGGCCATACTGATATTATCAACAGGGCTCTGCCTTTGTTTGAAAAGCTTGTAATTGGTATTGGGCGTAATAGCAATAAAGTTTCAATGTTTTCTGAGGACCAAAGATTAAGGTGGCTAAAAGAGATTTATAAGGACGAATCGAAAATACAAGTACTTGCATATGATGGCTTAACTGTTAGTTGCTGTAAATCAGTTGGGGCCAACTTTATATTAAGGGGAATACGATATGTAAACGATTTTGAGTACGAGAAAGCTATCGCTGATATGAATCGCAGCCTCGCCGAAAATGTTGAAACAATTTTTCTAACCTGTCTTCCAAAATATACCTCTGTTGCGAGTACGCTTGTACGTGATGTTATTCGTAATGGTGGTGATGTATCGCAGTTTCTCCCCGATGTTGTAAAAAAATCTATCCAATAAATGTTTATTTGGTTCAATAAGAATATATCCCTTCATGATCTCAAAGGCTTTACTAAAAATACGATGGCTGATTTTCTCGAAATCGATTGGGTAGAAATAGGAGATGACTTTTTAGTGATTTCAATGCCGGTAAATGAAAAAACAAAACAGCCGTATGGAATATTACACGGCGGAGCTTCTTGTGTTCTTGCTGAAACGGTAGGTAGCATAGCTTCAGCTTTGGTAATTGATATGGATAAATTTTATTGCGTTGGGCTTGAGATAAACGCAAATCATGTAAAGAGCGCAAGTGAGGGATTCGTAACAGGAAAATGCAGTCCATTGCATTTGGGCAAACACACGCACGTGTGGGACATAAAAATCTATGATAACAGCAAAAAGCTTATCTGTGTGAGCCGCCTTACTGTGTCAATCATCCCTAAAAAGCAATAGTATTTTTAAATGTAATCAGGCATTTTTCAACACTGTAGCGATCGTTGGGAAGCTATTATCCAGGAAATTTTTGAGAGCCTCTTTCTTAACCCATCGAATTTCTGTTATTCCCTCCTCAACCTGTGGCGTTAATATATCTGCAGCTACTGTGTGCATCAGGTACCAATGAGATTCTTTAAGAATGTGTTTTCCAAACTCCACATATGTGTGATAGGTAACATCAAGTTTTTTACCTGCTTTTAGTTTATTTAGCCCTGTTTCTTCTTTTACCTCCCGTATTGCGCAATCCAATATCGTTTCACCGTCGTCAAGTTTTCCCTTGGGAAGATCCCATTTTCCTTTTCTAAAAATAAGTAGTATTTCTCCCTCCTCATTTTTTACAAGGCCCCCGCCGGCGATAATGAGTTTAAAATGTTTGAAAAATTCTTTCTTTAGCTTTTCAAAATTTTCATGTACAATAATACCCGCATGAAACTCGGGTTTATTTATTTCATGCAGTAAAGAGTTAATTGCTGCCCTTGATAGTTCATCTATATAAACCGCATCAGGGTGATGTCGTAGCTCATCAATTTCGGGAGTCAATTTATCGCACAGGAACACCGGTTTTTCACCGAAGTAAATAATAATGTAGCTCATACGTGTTCATTATCTTCGCAGCATGGATAATAAAAAAGCAGTTGCTGAAAAGCTGTTACAAATTAATGCAATAAAATTAAGTGTTGATAATCCTTTTACATGGGCGAGCGGGTGGAAAAGTCCTATTTACTGCGATAACCGCAAAATCTTATCGTATCCTTACACGAGGGATTTTATTAAGTCTGAATTATGCAATCTTATTTTTCAATCTTATAACGATGCTGAAATGCTTGCCGGCGTTGCAACTGCCGGAATTCCATGGGGCGCCATGGCAGCGGATCAACTGAAGTTGCCTTACATATATGTAAGACCCAAACCGAAAGAACATGGTCTTGGAAACCAGATAGAAGGTTTTTATGAAGAAGGTAAAAAAGTAGTTGTCGTTGAAGATCTCATTTCAACAGGTAAAAGCAGCCTTTTGGTTGTTGAAGTTTTGAAAAAAGCCGGGTTATGTGTTGAAGGAATGGTGTCCATTTTCAATTATGGATTTCCTGAAGCCAGGGAAGCCTTCGAAAAAGCAAAAATAGATTCTCTTTCACTTACGGAATATAATTCCGTCATTTCACTTGCTATAGAAAAGGGAATTATACCTGAGATAGATCAAAAGACGTTGTTAAACTGGAGAGCAGATCCGGCAAATTGGGGGGTAAAATCTTAAATTCGTTACAAATAGTTCCATATGAAAACATTGATACTTAGTTTAATACTCGCATCATCATCAATTGCCTCATTTGCACAACAAAAGGGAGTTCAAAAAGCAGTAATACAAACCCCGGGCGTACAGTGTGAGGCTTGTAAAACCCGTATTGAAAATCGATTAGTGCATGAATACGGTGTTTCGTCGGTAAGAGCTGACTATAGAAGGCACACGGTTATAGTGGTATGGTACACCGACAGGACAAACATTGAAAATATAAAGACTGCGCTGGCCAATATGGGTTACGATGCTGATGATGTGGCTGCTGAGCCTGATGCCTATAAGAGACTGCCTAAAACCTGTCAGCATATGACGGCAGAAAATACACAGAAAAAATAAAAATTTCTTTCTAAAATAAAGAGAAGGTTTCCTTTGACTCGTAGTTTACTGGTAAACTCATGAATACATTTGCTTTTCCAATTTTTAGTTTCCCCGTTAATTTTATCAATACTTCTTTCCCGGTTAAAGTGCTCCAGGCATTTTTGTAAATATTCTGCATATCCACATCAAATTTTATTGGCAGAATAAAAGTATCCCTCCTTGGAATAGTGATAAGCGTATCAAACGAACTATGCCCCAGTAAATTTCCATCTATAAAAATATCAAGGTCACTATTTTTTAATTGCATGCCGAAATTATTGGGGTTGAAATATTCCAGGTCCAACTTTATGGTCGAATTGTTAAAGCCCAGTTTCTCCACTGAGAAATTGTGATACGTTTTATATTCAAGAGCCTTGGGAGAGGAGCATGACAAAAGGGCAATAATTAATAAAAAATACAGACAGTTAACTCTGCTCATTTTCTAACAAATAACTTATGAAGCTTAAAGATAAGATTTAACCAACTAAGTCAGTTAGCATATTTCAAGAATTAATTTCAAAAATAGCTACTAAAATACGTAGGATAGAACTAATAGATTAAAATGATGATTAATAGCATTCTATCATATTTATATGTTATTTTATATTCAAATATTATAGCCACTATGTTTAGAAATAAGATAATTATTTCAGTTATTTTAAAAAAGAGCCAAAATGACGACTGTAATAGTGTAAAGTATTCATTATAAATAATTTATATTTAATGTTGAAATATTATATTCAATTGTACGAATATAAGCATATATTTTTTATATATGATTAGACGAATTACATTTTGCAACTTTCAAGGCAAATACAACCTGGGTTTATTACTAGATGAATTGTAATATTGTCAGATGTAGGATTTTCACCTGGATTGTCCTGGAAAGACTTCTAAATTCGACGGAATATAAAAATTGACTAAATTTTTGGCCTATTTATGATAAAAAATATTTGATTTGCGGTTTTTTAGGTTTCTTGTTTAAAAAATGAAGTTTTTTTTGAATATTGTTAAATTTGTAACAGACAGTAATTTTACGGTATTGCAAAACTCGAAATAGTACTCTATGTTTGCAATCAGATAATTGAAAATGTGCTTACCAAAACATTCTTAATTGCTTTGTTAATCCCTCTTACTGAATTACCCAACTGTTTTCAAATTCACTTTCTAATATTATACGACGGTGTATATAAAAGAAAAATTAAACCAGCTTTTTAAAACCTCAAAACGCGAGAAATGAATAAAAACTCTACATTATTACGTAAGATTCGTCTGATACTTACAAATAGAAACTTCTCCTCGATTTATTCCATTCGCTCAGTTTTTCGACACCCTGAGTTTATACAGCCAGCTCCTACTTCTTATAAAGAAGTACAGAAAATGCTGCTCGAAGACTACAGGAGCTGGTAGGTAACCGGTTTCTTAAAACTGTTAAGAGCAAAAAAATCATTAGATTCTTTTACAGATAATTTTTATAGTACCCAGGACATCCAATATTCATTGCAGCCGATAATTTTAAAGCAAAAGCAATGAATTCAAAAAAAATATTTCAAAGTGCAGTCGTGTTATTAATTTCTCTGTCGATGCATACTTTAACTATGGGACAAACTGGGAACCGTAAACCGGGGATAAACTTTACAAATTTCATAGTGAATTCTATCCAAAAAAGGATAGTAATCGATTGGGGAACGGATAATAAAGTTGCTACAAATTATTTTGAAATCGAAAGAAGTAGCGATGGCATAAATTTTAAAACAATTGCGATGGTACTGGGGCCAGATCCAAAACAGCCAGGTTGTGATTGCTATAAATGTTTTGATAAACCGGACCTTAAAACAAAAAAATATTTTTACCGGCTTAAGCATGTTAGTGTGGATGGAGAAATCGAAATGAGCGAAACTAAAATGCTTGCTGTAAACAAATAATTAAACTGATTAAAACTTGTTTTCTTTGGGGGTTACAGAACCTTTTTGGTTCTTAACAAACGCCGCATTTCTATGCGGCTTTTTTTTGTTTTATAAATGCCAGATGCGTTTTGAGATAAAGTAAAATTTCACCTTCTAACTGCACATTGGATTATTGACGAAGGCTATATTATAAGAAATGTTTGCGTGGTAATTTGTCAGGAATAATCAGGGCATTTCATTCACGCCAATAGTGATAACGTGATCACCTGACTTTTCATTTCTGTCAGATGAAAAGGAAAAGTCTAAATGCATCTTTTCTTTAATTTCTTCTTTATGATTAGGAGAGGTTCTTATAGCTATTCTTACATTTCGTTTTCCGCCAATACCCGGAGTGTTTTTTTGCTGATATGTTGCATTAGCTTGTTCACTACCGGCATTGGGTTGACTGTTGGTATAGTTATAATAATAATTGGTGCTTGTATTTTTGTTATACACACGGGCGAGTTTTTGATATTCACGCTGAATCCTGACATTGCTTTCGTCTAATAAGGCCAATTGAGAGGAACGAAGAGAATCTTGTTTCGCCAGCTCCAGGTTTAATTTTTCTAAATATATTTTTGGATCAAGCTGTTTCCCATCTAAAATATTGAGCCGGGGCTGGCCTTGTGATTTGTAAAACGCATCAGGTAGTATTTTGGGAAAGTTTTTAATTTTCATTTTTGGAAAACTTTTCCTGATTTTACCTTGAACTTTTTCCCAATCAACTGCATTTATTTGATTATAGGCTTCTCTTAAATTTTCATTTAATTTGGCAACGTCTATCTTACTCAGGTCAATAAAAAAATTCATGTTTTCAAAAGGAAAATCCTGGATTTTTATGTTTGCTGGCAATTTAAAATTGCTTTCATCAAAATAAAAATCAGGTTGCTTTAAATTATGAGCTTCGTGATATGCCGTTTCTCCTTCTGCAAGAAAAACAGGATTATTTTCGTTCTGATCAATATTAAGGTTTTCCGGAGGAAAATTTTCGAAGGTATTTTCATCCGTAGCGACTGATAGATTTTTTGGCAGTGGATGCTTGTTACCTGTAGGCTGCAAATTCTCTGGTCGTTTACTATTTACCAAAGGCTCTGATGCTTCTGTATTAGAAATTTTACCTGGTGCCGGTATTATGTCTGAAAGATTAAATGATTTCGTTTCCCTTACGGAAGCTTTTGAGCCCATTGATTGCCTTTGTCCGGGTGAAAGCCATGCAATAGTACAAATGCATAGTGTAACCAAAAAAAGTACAACCAGCTTTTGCCCATAATTAAATTGTTTCTTCACATGGTTGTTCGTAATCCTTTTGATCCGTGACAACAATTGCTTTTTATCTGATACGGCGCCCACAGCCAGTTTCAGCTTACTGGTGCGTGATTGTTCCAGGCAAAGCAATGCAGACGCATATGAGTGTGGATCATAACGATATTGAAGAACAAAATCATCACAACAATTTTCTCTCTCCCTCTTAATGACATTTGAAAGCAATACTACAAATGGATTAAAAAACAAAATGGTGTCAATCACTGAAATCAGGAGGTTTGTGATATAGTCATTCCGCTTTATGTGTGCTAATTCATGAAGGATAATTGCTTCCAGCTGCTGACAGGATAAACTATTTATAGATGCAAGCGGTATCAAAATAACCGGTTTTATGAAACCAATAGTTGAAGGCACATCAATATGATTGGAAATCCAAACGCATATTTTTTTTGTAATCCCTATTTGAAGAGCAACTTTGGCGGCAAAAGTGTGAAGCCTGTCA
Organism: Chitinophagales bacterium; assembly: GCA_038258875.1. GTDB lineage: Bacteria > Bacteroidota > Bacteroidia > Chitinophagales > Chitinophagaceae > Ginsengibacter. The sequence continues at coordinate 7,692 of JBBSPK010000055.1, read as the reverse complement.
GTAGCGTGATGCAATTTTTTTTTCGAAATAGAATAAACATATCTGTAAGCGGCAAAAAGCCGGAGCATTAGGAAACATAATAGCAAAATATAAGCAACCGAAAGATATGGAAGGGTAGCAGCGGCATAATCTATAAATGTTCTTAAACCCGATGCATCATCAACGATTGAGGAGGAAGCCACAATATTTTCTATTACCGGAATTGCATCTGCAGTTTTTTGATTCAAAATTTCGGATACAAAACCGGACAAAAACCAGGCAAAACAACAAAATAGCAACAGGGTACTTAAATTATTTTTGAACTTTGCAGAGGCGGCTTTATAAGAAATAGAAATTGTTTCATAGATAAGCCAGAGTATGAAACATTGCCATAAGCTGTTGAGTATTGAGCTACCAAGGGCTTGTAGAAAAACTGAATGTTGTAATGCTGCAAAATCCATGTTTATCCATTTTTTAAATTGTCAAGATATTTTTGAATTTCGTCAAGTTCATTCTTAGACGCTTTATGGTTACCCAGGGCCTGCAAAACCAATTGGGTAGGAGATCCATAAAACAGTCCATCAATCATTTTATCGAGAAATTGTTTTTGCGTTTTTTGCCTGCTGATGGCCGTCTTATAAATATGTGTCTTTGCACTATCGTCCCTTGTTACCAGTTTTTTTTCAAACATTATTTGCATGAGCTTAAGTGTTGTGGTATAACCCGAAACTTTTGTTTTGGATAATTCTTCATGCACTTCCCGTACAGTCGCAGGTTCTTTCTTCCAAAGGATTTGCAAAATTTCCAATTCGCTTTCCGTAGGCTTTAAATTTTTATTTATGGTCATTGTTACGACTTTATTCGTAGGCAATATACGAGTTTGTTCGTAATATTTTTAAACTTTTTTATGAATGGTTTACTAAAAAATATGTGAATATTTTTAGAGACAGATGCTGATATAAATTCACGGGAGGTCTGCTTTCAATAATCATTTTTTTTTCAGGATATTACCTGTTAAGTTCGTTGTAAAAAATTGCATGAAAAAGGAAGAATTTAGGTTCGATATAGACGTTTATGATTCCATTGATGAATTGAGCCAGGAAGATGCCTTTCTATTAAGCGAGGCCCGCTCGGTTACGCAATTTGCTTATGCGCCATACTCAAATTTCCAGGTTGGGGCCATAGCTAAATTAGCAAATGGAGAAACAGTAACCGGCACAAACCAGGAAAATGCCGCATATCCGGCTGGTATTTGCGCCGAAAGAGTTTTGCTTTCAGTTGCAGGAACCCAATATCCGGGAACTGGTATAAAAACAATTGCAATAAGCTACAATAATTTAAAGGGAAAAAGCAATACTCCGATTAGCCCGTGTGGCATTTGCCGCCAATCATTTAGCGAATTTCAGCAACGCACAAAAACGCCTATCCGCCTCATATTAAGTGGTATGGAAGGAGAAGTGCACATAATAGAAAATGCAGCGCATCTGCTGCCCCTTGTTTTTAGCTCAGATGATTTGAAATAGTTTAATTCAATGTTGTTAGGCTTTCTTCTATTATTTGAACACAATCCATTAATTCATCTTTTGAAATGGTCAAGGGAGGAGCAAAACGTATTTTGTCCCCGTGTGTTGGTTTTGCCAAAAGACCTCTCTCTTTTAATTCCAAACATAATTTCCATGCAGCGTCTTTATCCTCATGCTTAATAACGATTGCGTTTAAAAGTCCTTTGCCACGCACCTCAACAATATATTTGGAGTTTATTTTTTGTAACTCCTTCCTTAAAAACTTTCCGAGCAAATCCGCTTTTTCAGCAAGATTTTCTTCTTTTAAAACTTCAAGGGCGGTTATGGCCACTTTACAAGCTAATGGATTTCCACCGTAAGTACTTCCGTGCTCACCGGGTTCAATCGTTAGCATAATTTCATCATCAGCAAGAATTGCGCTTACGGGTAATACACCACCGCTAAGGGCCTTACCCAAAATCAAAATATCTGCTTTTACATTTTCATGATCACAACATAACATACGACCCGTTCTGCAAAGCCCGGTTTGTATTTCGTCAGCTATAAACAAAACATTGGCATCCTTACAATATTCCCTTGCTTTCGAAAGATAATTTTCATCTGGAACTACAACGCCTGCTTCACCTTGTATCGGTTCAACCAAAAAACCTGCAACATTTTTATCTGCAAGTGCTTCCTCTAACGCCTTAAGATTATTATAAGGAATTACATCAAAACCTTCGAGATAAGGACCAAAATCTTTTTTTGCAACAGGGTCGGTACTAAAAGAAATAATTCCTAAGGTGCGTCCATGAAAATTATCAGAACATACGATTATCCTCGCTTTATTTTGCGGAATATTCTTTACTTTATAACCCCAGTGCCTGCAGAGTTTCATAGCCGTTTCCACAGCCTCGGCCCCGGTATTCATGGGCAATACTTTATCGTAACCAAAATACCTCGTAATGTATTGAGTAAACTCCCCAAGTGCATTGCTGTGAAAAGCCCTGCTGGTAAGGGTTAGTTTTTGAGATTGGTCAATAAGACTTTGTATAATTTTAGGATGACAGTGTCCCTGGTTTACGGCCGAATAGGCACTTAGGAAATCATAATATTTTTTCCCTTCCACATCCCACACAAATACACCTTTCCCTTTCTCAAGAACAACGGGAAGGGGATGATAATTGTGTGCGCCATAAGTATTTTCAAGATCAATAAAATAGTTAGTATCTGAAGCAATTGTTGGTGTTGCCATAAAAAAAATTTAAAAAAAGTAAAAAAGAATAAATGAAAAATCAGGAGTGAAGAAGGGGCAATATGGTTATGTCCTGTGATCCAGGAAATCAAGATTTAATCCGAGGAAATGTTGTATCGTAATAAACTTATTCAATTGAAATAATAATTTCGCCGGTAAAGATATAATTTTTTGTAAGCCGGTTAAAATAATTTTACATTATTATTGAAGCTTGTGCTTATACATGTATTCCAAAATTTCATTCGGTTGCATATACCTCGTTTCTTTAATTCTTTTATAATGCTTATTAGCCTTTGAATGATTCAACACAAAATCTGTCCAATAATAAAGCGGCCATCCTAGCCCGTGGCGAATGGTTGATTTATCAGCCCTGATTTCTATATTGGTCTGTTGCTTTTTGACAAGGTACCTCAACCCCCACCAGGCCATATTAAAGAAACTCATGGTTTTAAAATCTGTTACGTGAGAAAGTTCATGCCCTATTACGGCAACTTGTGCATCAAATGGAGCATCAGACAATATCAATCCCGTCTTTTCTATATCCTCATTTATAAGAATAATATACTGTTTGTTTATTTTTTTGAAAATAGATCCAAGAGTTAGCGTTGTTCGGGCTGTACTATTTATTTCTGCTAACTTAAACCTGATTTGTTCATTTATCAATTCAGGATAATAGGAGAGTGCAATTAAAGCCGGCACATCGTATTTTTGAAGTAGCTCCTTTTTATTTCCATAAATGTTATTTAGAGAATCAATATTATAGTAATAACGCAGTGAATCGGCAGTGCTGGTTTGTGCCGGCAGATTATTTGAGAAGGTTAAAAGGCAAAATATGAAAAAGAATTTGTGCAATTGTTGACCTAAAGTTTTAGTATCAAGCTACGTTTAATAATTTAGAAAAGTAAGATAGCTCAGCAGGATAATTAATCGCCTCATCATCGTTAAAAATTCCGTAAACTGTGCTGCCACTGCCGCTGAGGGAAGCATATACGGCTCCATTCGCATACAGTTCATCTTTAATTTTTTTTATCTCGGGATATTTTTTAAAAACCGGTTTTTCAAAATCATTAATCAGTTCGCCCTTCCATTTTGCTATTGGTTGTTGAATAATTTCTTTAATCTTTTTTTGAGGAAAGGAAGGATTTATTTCTTTAAATGCTTCACCAGTATTTATATGTATGCCGGGGTGAATTAATAGAACTTTATATCCTGAAAGAGAAAGTTCGATTTGTTCCAACCGTTCGCCACGGCCGGTGGCCAGGCACGGATTATTTATCAAAAAAAAAGGACAATCGCTTCCAAGTTCTAAGGCATATTCCTGCAATTTTTTTACCGGAATATTAAGACGGAATTTTTTATCGATTAATCTTAATGTAAAAGCAGCATCGGCAGAACCACCGCCGAGTCCGGCTCCTGAAGGTATTGCTTTATGTAAATGAATATCGACTCCAGGTAAACTCCAATCTTTTTTCAGGAGATCAAAAGCCTTTATACATAAATTATCACTGGGATCACCTACAGCAAAGCCTGTGACTTTTAAATGTGTAATATTCTCTTGTGACGGAAGAATTTCAAGAATATCATAAAAATTTAAAGGGAAGAAAACAGTTTCAAGATTATGAAAATTATCGTCTCTCTTAGAAATAATATTAAGGCCAAGATTTATTTTACAATTAGGAAAGGCTATCATATTGCCGGCTGAGGCAAAAAATAAGGGTAAATAAAATTTAAACAATCGATTTAAAGAAGTAGAAAATAAAGAGCAAATGAGGTTTATCCTTTTTTTCTCAATTTAATTTCATCTCTTATTGAAGCAGCTTTAATATAATCTTCCTGCTCAAGAACCTCACCTAACAAAGTTTCAAGCTCTGCTGTAGATAATTTTTTTAAGTCATCGCTGTTAGTATCCGTATGGGAAACCACTACTTTTTTCTTTTTATCGTCCTCTTCCATTAAAATACCTGCACTGTCAAGAATATTGTCATAAGTGTAAATAGGGCAGCCAAAGCGTACAGCAAGAGCAACTGCATCTGAAGTGCGTGAATCAATTTCAACAGTATCATGTTCTGTTGAACAAACTAATTTCGAGTAAAAAATTCCTTCCTGTAGATCATTGATGATTATTTCATGAAGCTCAATATTGAAAGCCAGCATGAAATTCTTCATGAGATCATGCGTAAGCGGGCGGCTTGGCTGCATACGCTCGAGAGCTACAGCTATAGCCTGCGCTTCAAAGCCACCAATCACAATCGGAAGGCGGCGTAACCCATTCACTTCGCCCAACACCACTGCATAAGAATGGGTTTGTGTAATACTATGAGAAAGGGCAACTATTTCCAATTCTATTTTCTTCATACCAATCCCTGTATTTAATAAATTTTTGATCTTGGCAAATATATAAAAATTAAAGCCTTTCACTAAATGAAAAGGCTGAGCGACAAAGTTAAGGAGAGAATTTTATTCTATTTATTAATTACAACCCTTTCATTTTCTTCACAGCTTCGGTAATTTTAGGAACCACTTCAAAGGCATCTCCTACAATCCCATAGTCTGCCGCTTTAAAAAATGGCGCCTCAGGATCTTTGTTTATCACAACAATTGTTTTACTTCGGTTAACACCCGCCAGGTGCTGTATGGCTCCGGAAATTCCAATTGCAAAATAAAGATTGGGAGCAATAGCCAGCCCCGTCTGTCCTACATGTTCGTGGTGAGGCCTCCAATCGCTGTCGCTTACAGGACGGCTACAAGCTGTCGCAGCTCCCAGGGCTTTTGCAAGGTCAGTTACAATAGCCCAGTTTTCAGGACCCTTTAATCCCCGGCCTCCACTCACAACTATTTCAGCTTCTGATAACGGGATTTCTCCAACTACTTTATTCACTTCTTTCACTATTGTTCTTATTTCCGGGTCAGGTATTACAGGTTCAACCACTGCTGCCTTGCCTTCAGCCTTATTTATTTTATAAGAATTTGGGTTGAGAGAGATAATTTTCTTTTCAGTTTTTATTGAGACATTCGCAAACGCCTTTCCACTGAAAACATTTTTCTTAACAACAAAGCCCTTACTTATCTCAGGTAATGCGACAGCTCCTGAAACCAACCCTGCCTTAAGTTTTACTGATAACCGTGGAGCAATTGCCTTACCACTAAAGTTGTTTGAAAAAATAATAACGCTGGCCCCTATACGCTCGGACGCTTCGGCAATGATATCTGTAAACACCTGGGCATCTACATGATTTAATTTATCATTTTTAAACGAATGGATTCTCTTTAAGCCATACCCCCCCAATGCTGTAAGGTCATCATTCACATTTCCCAGCACAATTCCATCGGCTGTGGTGCCCATCAATTCAGCAACTTTTGCACCATACGATGCCGCTTCCAATGAATTTTTTTTAATATGCCCTTCCGACTGATCAAGAAATATTAGTACACTCATTTTATATCTTAAGAATTTATGAAATAAAAATTAATATCCACATATCCCTTTAGGGGCTAGGGATTAGGGGTTAAAACACTTTAGCTTCTTCATGTAAAAGCCTTACCAATTCCTCCGGTTGGTCTGCAGGAATAAGTTTAACTCCTGCTTTAGGCGGCGGCAATTCAAATGAATCTATTGAAGTTAATGTTTCAGCAGTTACCGGTTCCGTCACTTTTAACGGCTTTGTTCTTGCGCCCATAATGCCTCTCATGTTCGGAATACGCTGCTCCGCCATTCCTTTCTGGCAACTCACTACGGCAGGCAGGGTTACTTCATCAACTTCCTCGCCGCCTTCTATCTCACGGTTAATCGTAGCCGTAGTTCCGCTGAGTATAAACTTTGTGGCTAATGAAATATAAGGTAAGCCCAATAATTCGGATACCATTCCTCCTATTGATGAACCATTGTAGTCAATTGTTTCTTTTCCCGTAAAAATAAGATCGTAATTATTTTGCTTTGCTATTTCTGCAATTTGCGATGCGATAAAAAAACTGTCTCCACTATCACTATTCACCCTAAACGCTTCATCGCCACCAAGCGCCAGGGCCTTACGAATAATAGGGTCGGCATCAGCACCACCAACATTTATTAAATGTAGAATAATGGAAGGATCTGCTTCTTTTAATTCAATTGCTCTCACCAATGCGTACCATTCGTCATAAGGATTTAAAATGAACTGTACACCCGCTTCGGCAAATTTCGTATTGTTATCTGTGAAGGCTATTTTTGCTGTTGTATCAGGCGTTTTACTTATACAAACAAGTATCTTCATCTATCTTTATTTTTTTGAGGTGCAAAGATACTAAGGAAACAAAACGAAAAAAATTATTTGATGGATAGAATTGAGAAGTTGATAGAATATATGAAAACGAATCAAAAAGATAGTTTTCTTCAACACGCGCTGGCATTGGAATATATAAAAACCGGTAACGATACTGAAGCAAAGCAATTATTTAATGAAATCCTAAAGAGGGAACCTACATATATCGGATCTTATTATCATCTTGGTAAATTATTGGAAAGAATTGGTGACCCGGCAAAGGCTTTAAGAGTATATGAAAGAGGAATGCAGGAAGCTAAATCTGCCGGAGACCAACATTCTTATAACGAGCTCCAGGCAGCCTATGAAGATCTTGAGGACCTTCAAACAGAATAATTACAATTACTGATGTCTCTTCTTACCAGGTTTGTTAAAAATGTAGCGGATGAAAATCTCTTTCAAAGAAGCGATTATCTGATATTGGCGGTTAGTGGTGGCGTTGATTCGATTGTTCTATGCGAGTTGTGCTACCAGGCTGGTTTTAATTTCGCGATAGCGCATTGTAATTTTCAATTGAGAGGAGAGGAGAGTGAAAGAGACGAATTGTTCGTTCAATCTCTTTCCGAAAAATATAAAACTGAAATTTTTACAAAAAAGTTTGATACAGAAAATTACGCGGAAGAAACTAAAGTTTCAATACAGGTTGCAGCACGGGCAT
>JBBSPK010000054.1:0-16752 GCA_038258875.1 Chitinophagales bacterium | reverse complement strand
CTGCATGAAAATCAACCAAAACAGGTTTTTCATCATTAATTATTTTGCTGAATGTTTCCATAAAAGTTTTAAAAAATATATTGCACAAACTGTGCCTTACATGAAGGTATATCAATATGTCAGGAAGATATTAGTCGGAAATAATTTTTTGCATAGAAAACAGGATTAACAAGAAAAGATTTAAATTTAGAAAAGCCTTTATATCCATAAAATGAAAACGACTCACCACATCTCAGTCCTTTCTTTTCTATTCTTTATTTGTTTTGTATCCTGTAAAAATAACGGGCCATATTCACCAGATCTTAAAAACGTTAAAGGATATGTTATAGGCAAAGAAACCTGCAACATTGATGATACCAAAGATTATTGGTTGATTGACCTTACTTTTTTTCCGGATACCCCTCAATACGGAGACACGTTAGTGCTAAATGGTATAACCTATACAAATGCTGTAAAAACCAAAGATTTGAATTCATCGGTGAAAAAGATAGGTGAAAAAATTTCGATAGATTTTAAAAATATTACATCAAACAAAATAGAGACCTTGGATTGCAATGTAAGTGACCCCAAAACCTATAAATTAAAAGAAATTTTTATTATTAATCAATTTGAAATACGCTGATCTTTAAATAATTAAATATGAAATTTCAGAAAAAAAAATAGAATCGTCTCTCTAAAACAAATAAAATGAAAAACCTTCACCACATCTCAATCCTTTCTTTTCTATTCTTTATTTGTTTTGTATCCTGTAAAAATAACGGACCATTTTCACCAGACTACAAAAGTGTAAAAGGATATGTTATAGGAAAGGAAACCTGCAATATTGATGATACAAAAGACTATTGGTTAATTGATTTTAATTATGACCCCAATACGCCGCAATACGGGGATACAATCACGCTAAATGGAACATTTTATACGAATGTCGTAAAAACAAAAGACCTAGACCCACTAGCGAAAAAAATTGGAGAAAAAATTTTAATTGATTTTAAAACCATAACCACTGATAAAATTGTGTCAACAGTTTGTAACGTCTCAAACCCTCAAACTTATACTTAAAAGAATTATTTATACTTCATCAATTCGAAATACGTTAAAATCTCTATTATGAAATATATCTCCATATTACATAATCGACTAATAAGCGGAATTTACTTTCTTGAAATCAATGATGGCGCCAATAAAGAAAAACAACAATTATTTATTTAAAAGTAAATACCATGGGAAAAACATCTTTAAAAATCCCCTTATTTTATTTTCTGCATAAACATTTCTTTATTACCTTTGCCGTCCGAAAAAAAAGAACATTATGGCCAGAGTATGTCAGGTTACAGGAAAAAGACCCATTACAGGTAACACTGTATCTCACTCAAATATAAAAACAAGAAGGAGATTTTTACCCAATCTTCAAAAGAAAAGGTATTTTCTTGCCGAAGAAGATAAATGGATTACTTTAAAATTGTCTTCTGAAGCGATACGCACCATTAATAAAAATGGCCTTTTCAATGTGGTAAAGAAAATGAGGGCAAACGGCGCTAAGATCTGAATAAAAAATATTAAACATTTGTTATGGCAAAGAAAGGAAACAGGGTACAGGTAATTTTGGAATGTACAGAGCATAAAACTTCGGGAAAGCCCGGTACCAGCCGTTATATTACCACGAAAAATAAAAAAAACACCCCTGAACGTCTTGAGTTCAAAAAATTCAATCCTATCCTTAAAAAGGTGACTGTTCATAAGGAGATAAAATAATCAATAAATAATTTATCAACTAATACACAATGGCAAAATCAGCTAAAACCGCGATAAAATCTAAAGACCAGAAGGCTATCGCAGAAGCAAAAAACTGGACCAAAGTCGTACGCACTGTCCGCAGTCCTAAATCAGGCTCATATACTTTCAAAGAGTCTATCATACATAAAGACAAAATCAAAGAATTTTTAGCCGGCTAATAAAGGCACTTACAATATTCATCAAAGCTATCCTGCGTCATTGCGGATAGCTTTATTTATTTTTATCCTTTACTAATTTTTACATAATGGGAATTTTTGATAAAATTTTTGGGAAGAAAGAACAGAAAGAAAGCCTTGACCAGGGCTTGCAAAAAACGAAGGAGGGCTTTTTTGATAAACTCACTAAAGTGATTGCCGGTAAGAGTACAGTGGATGAAGAAGTACTGGACGACCTCGAAAATGCTTTGGTAAGTGCAGACGTTGGGGTTGACACCACGGTAAAAATTATTGACGGGATTGAGCGGAGAGTTGCCAGGGATAAATACATCAATACATCGGAACTCAATAGAATTTTAAAGGAAGAAATACAATCGGTTCTCATTGATTCCCCTGAAGACATTTCTTATAATGGTTATGAGCTTCCGTCATCACATAAGCCTCATGTGATGTTGATTGTAGGTGTAAATGGCGCGGGAAAAACCACAACCATTGGAAAACTGGCCCATAATTTCACATTGGCAGGTAAGAAAGTATTAATGGGCGCTGCAGACACCTTTAGGGCTGCTGCAGTGGAGCAATTGGATATATGGAGCCAAAGGGCAAAGGTGTCCATAGTGAAACATGCAACGGGTGCTGACCCCAGCGCTGTAGCATTTGATGCGGTACAAAGCGCTATCGCAAAAAATATTGATGTTGTACTGATAGACACTGCAGGCCGATTACACAATAAAGTTCATTTAATGGACGAGTTAAGCAAGATCAAGCGTTCTGTAAATAAGGCTTTTGAAGGTGCACCACATGAAGTGCTTTTAGTGCTCGACGGAAGTACGGGTCAAAATGCTTTAGAGCAGGCGAGGCACTTTACAGCCGCAACAGATGTAACTGCAATAGCTATAACCAAACTGGATGGCACAGCAAAAGGCGGAGTTGTTTTGGCAATAGCCGATCAATTTAAAATTCCTGTAAAATTTATTGGAGTAGGCGAAAAAGCTACTGACCTTTTAGTATTTGATAAAAAGGAATTCGTAAACAGTTTGTTTGAAAATGTCGCCGGCACCCCTGTTTAGCAAAGCCTGTTACAAAGTATTTCCAAAAAATAAATAAGCTAGTAATATAGACGTGATTATTCCAGCAAGATCTGCAAGCAGCATTGCGCCTATGGAGTAACGGGTATTTTTTATAGACACAGCCCCATAATAGACCGCAACGATATAAAAAGTTGTATCTGATGTGCCCTGTAAAATGGAAGATAAGCTTGCTGCAAATGAATCCGGCCCATAAGTTGTCATGGTATCAATCATCATACCGCGGGCGGCACTACCGCTTAATGGTTTTATTAACGCAGTGGGCAATCCATCGACAAAACGCGTATCTGTGCCTAACGCTTCAAACAGATGCCTCATGCCGCCAACTATCACTTCAAAGGTGCCACTCGTGCGCAACATGCTTATGGCTACGAGCATCCCAACGAGGTAAGGAATAATTTTTACGGCCACTTCAAAGCCTCCTTTGGCGCCATCAATAAAAGCGCTGAAAATATCAATATTTTTATATAAAGCGCCCAACACTATCACGAAAAATAGACATAAAATAAGACCATTGCTTAACACACCCGAGAATGTTTGAACGCCCTGGAAGTCTAACGATTTTACATAAATAACAAGCAAGGCAATTATTGCAGAGAGGCCCAATACCCATAATAATATTACAGGTTGAAAAATATTTATTTTTTGTTTGAATGAAACAATGGACATGGCCGCCATCGTTGCTACAAAAGTGGCGATCATGCACGGAATAAAGATATTGGTCGGATTACTTGCATGCAAAGAAGCTCTTATGGCAATGATGCTTACGGGGATCAGTGTAAGGCCAGATGCATGCAAGCACAAAAACATGACTTGAGAATTCGAAGCGGTATCCTTATGCGGATTTATTTCCTGGAGGCTTTCCATCGCTTTAATTCCAAAGGGAGTTGCAGCATTATCCAACCCTAACAGATTGGCTGAAAAATTCATAACCATGTGTCCCATCGCCGGATGGTTTTTAGGCAACTCCGGGAATAATTTTGAAAAGAAAGGTCCGATTATTTTTGATAAAAGCCTTATGCCACCTGCTTTTTCGGCAATGCTCATAAAACCCATAAACAATGCCATAATGCCAATAAGATTTATTGAAATATCAACTGCTGTTTTTGATGTTGAAATAATTCCATCAGCATGTTGCTCTTTATAAGTAATGTATGTGCCATTTGAAGTTTTGTCGTATTTAGTAGTTCCGTCTGTATAGCTTTTTCCACTTTGCAACGTTGCGAGGATAACGGCGGGCATTACCGAAGTATCGGCAGTCCTGGTTTGCGATGTGTCGCCGGATTTTCCAACAACCATACCACTATAAATATCTGTATTTCCCTTTATAAATATGAATTGAAAAGTGGCTGCTAATACTGCAACGATTATGAAAGCCGCCCATATTCTGCTTAAGGCCATAAGTAAGTTTGAAAAAAACTAAGATAGCATAAATGTTGGATGTGCAATGATGCTTACGAATTGATATAAGCATAAAATCATATTTCTCTGCAATAAAAACTTTTACTTTGCTTTTCAAAATGAAAAATTTTCATGAAGAATTTTAGTTTCAAAAAAATATTACCTCACATTATTGCGGTAGTAGTTTTTTTAATAGTGTCTGTGGTTTATTGTAAACCGGCCCTTGAAGGAAAAGTAATTTCACAGCACGATATACAGGGATGGCGGGGTATGAGCCAGCAGTCTATCGAGTTTAACGATAAATATGGGTACTATCCATTATGGACTAACAGCATGTTTAGCGGAATGCCAGCTTATCAAATTGCTTTTGATGCCCGAACCAAACTTTTGGTAGGATATCTCGATCACGTTATCACGCTAGGGCTTCCGAAAGCCATCCGGTTTTTCTTCCTGGCTTGTATTTGTTTTTATTTTTTATGCATCGTCGTTGGTGCAAATCCATGGACAGGTATACTTGGAGGAATAGCATATGCCTATTCAACTTTTGATCCCATAATTGTTGCTGTTGGCCACGATACACAAATGCTTTCAATTGGCTACATGCCTGCTGTAATCGCTGGTTTGTTGTTGTTATTTCAAAAAAAATACTGGACGGGTTTTGCGGTCACATCTTTTTTCGCAACCCTGCTAATTGCACAGAATCATCTTCAGATGGTTTATTATACTTTATTAATTGCAATAATTATTTCCGTTTGCTTCCTTATTAAAAGTTATAAAGAAAATAATTCAGCAATAGCTTTGAAGAGTATCGGCCTTGGATTGATTGCAGGCATTCTTGGCCTCGCATGCAATGCAGTTACAATGATGCCCACTTATGAGTATGCAAAAGAAAGTATGAGAGGTGGCAGGTCCGAGCTGACAACTCCCGGTGAGAAAGAAAACAAAACAAAAGGAGGGCTGGATAAAGATTATGCTTTTAACTACAGCCTTGGAATACCTGAAACACTCACTTTCATAGTTCCAGGTTTGTATGGAGGAAGCAATGGCGGCAGTGAATATACAACCTCATCAAAGTTCGTGGAGAAATTTTCAGAAATGGGTGTACAGGAAGATAATGCACTTCAATACGCCAATGGCTATTCTTACTGGGGAAATCAACCTACAACATCAGGCCCGGTATATCTTGGAGCGGTTGTATGCCTGTTATTCATTTTTGGTGTGGTGTATTTGAAATCATGGCACAAGTGGTGGCTGATAGCTGCAAGTATTATCGGGATATTGCTTGCATGGGGCGCTAACTTTTCTACTTTTAATTATTTCTTGTTTGATCATCTTCCATTTTATAATAAATTTCGTGCGCCTACCATGGGCCTCGTTGTTCCTCAATTATGCTTTCCTTTAATGAGTGTGTTGGTTATCGATAAATTATTTAAACAGGATATAGATTATGCTGAAGCATGGAAAAAATTAAAGCTTACCGGGATTATTACCGGTGTCATATTAGTGCTGCTTGCAGGTTTTTATTTCAGCGCTTCGTTTACAGGTAAGAGTGATAAGGGATTAAAAGACAATTTTCGCCAAAGCGTATTACAACAGGTTCCACAGGGACAGCAGCCTCCACCGCAACTGGAACAACAGGCAGATGAGGTAAGCCGCGGTCTTATAAGCGCCCTGCAAAGTGATAGAAAAAATCTAATGGGCGGCGATTTGTTACGATCTATAATATTAATAGCCCTTGCTTTCGTAATTCTTTATTTATTTATCAGGAAGAAGATTTCGCCCGTCCTATTAATCGCTTCACTTATTGTTCTCACCGGTTTTGATTTACTTGGAGTTGATTCAAGATATTTGAGCTCAAATAATTTTGTGGACGATACCGATTTTGAATCTGCATTTTTACCAACACAGGCAGATAATGAAATTATGAAAGACCCGGATCACGCGAATTTCAGAGTTTTTAATTCCTCGTTGGATGCGTTTAATGACGCCTCAACTTCTTACCATCATAATTCTGTTGGAGGCTACCATCCTGCCAAACTCGGATTGTACAATGATATTATTACGAATCAACTGGCTAAAGGGAATATGGAAGTTTTCAATATGCTTAACACCAAATATTTTATAGTGTCAAATCCACAGACCGGCAAACCGGTTGCACGATTAAACCCGGAAGCCTTTGGAAATGCGTGGCTCGTAAACGGAATAAAGTACGTTGATAATGCCAACCAGGAAATGCAGGCGCTCGACAATACTGACTTAAAGGACACTGCTGTTGTTGAAAAAAAATATCAGCCACAAATTAACCAGGCGCCCGTCCCGGATTCTTCAGCATTTATAAAATTGAAACAAAACCTAAATGATAAAATTGATTATACATTTCATAGCACTACTCCCCAGTTTGCGGTCTTGAGTGAAGTGTATTATCCACTCGGCTGGAATGCATATATTGATGGTAATAAAACCGATTATATAAAAGTGAACTATGTTTTGCGGGGAATGTATGTACCTGCCGGCGACCATGAAATAGAGTTTCGCTTTGAGCCAAAATCATTCAATACAGGAAGAACGATTACAATTATTGCGAACATAATTGTATTTCTTGCAATGATAGCAGCGATTGCTTTTTACGTGAGAAGAAAGAGGAAGCCTGATGTACATGTGTTATAAGTTCATTCGATTGAAAAATGAAGGTATTGTATCAGGCAAGCTAGGTATTTAAAGCTGATTATTATTGCAAATATTATTTTTTAACGGAGCACAATAAATCTTCAAATTAAAGTTCTACAAACAGATAGTGCCTGACACAAAAGAAGCCAAGTTATCTGCAGGTAATTGTATACGAACCAAGAACATAAAATCTCGTTTATCTTTATTCAGGAGTCTATCCTAAATTTTGTGATGGCCTTAAAAAAATTCTGTGAACGATAACAACTATTTCTAAATAAAATTGCATAGTATCTTTTGTAAATTAGTCTTCGCAATAAATTTTATGAGGATTTGATTTGCTCCGTAGGAGTTACCTGTTTGTAGATAATTTGTACCCTTGAAGATTTGCCCCGTAGGGGCTACCCATACAGAAAGTAAAATTTATGCCAAACACATACACCCAACTTCATGTCCATTTTGTATTTGCGGTAAAATTTCGTGCAGCAGTTATTCACCCCGATTGGGAAGAGCGTTTACACAAATACATTACCGGCATTGTACAAAATAACGGGCATAAGATGCTTGCCATAAATTCAGCAAATGACCATCTTCATTTATTTGCGGGCATTAATCCAAAGCAATCTATTTCCGAATTGATGCGCTTAACAAAAGGTGACAGTTCGGAGTTTATCAATCTTCATAAATTCACAAAACGTAAATTTCAATGGCAGAATGGTTACGGCGCTTTCAGCAATAGCCATTCGCAAATAGATGGGGTAGTTAAATACATTTTAAATCAGAAAATATATCATAAAAAGAAACCATTCAAAGACGAATATCGCAAGATGCTAAATGATTACGGTATTGAATATGATGAAAAATATATTTTCCATGAATTGCTTGATGGGTAAAGGGTAGCCCCTACGGGGCATAATAAATTTTCAAATTAAAGATCTACAAACAGGTAGTGCCTATGGCACAAAATAAACCGATACTACCTACATAATCTTTCATGAAAGCAAGGCACAAACCTGTTATTTTTAGTTAGGCTTCATCCTAAATTTTGTGATGTAACTTTTAAAAATTCTGTAAACGATATCAAATCTTTTTAAAGAAAATTACACAGTATACGTTTCTAAATTAGTCTTCGCAATAAAATTTTTATGATGATTGGAAATTTGCCCCCTCGGGGCTACCTGTTTGTAGATAATTTAGAGACCTTTAAGATTTGCCCCGTAGGGGCTACCCAAAAAGATATTGGCGTCAAAGGAGGCCATTTGTGCTTTCGCTAACAAATCTTTTAGCTATAACACTTTGTAGAAATAAGGTTTATTTCGAATTATTGTAGGGCTTAATTTAACTATGTAGAAAATATGGTTTACATAGTTTTTCACCTGGCGAAAGGAATATTTTTTTGAAAAAAACAATTTCGAAATTATTACTCCCAGGAAAAAAACGGGTATCTCAAAAATATAGCATAAAAGAATAAATAAAAACCAGGAGGTCCCAAATTCTTTTTTTATGCGAACGAGATTCGAAACCATAATTTGCAATCCTTTTCGGTCAAATAAATTATAATATCCCTTACCTGAGGAGCCAAAAACATGATTGGTTGTTTCTCCCTGCAGGTGAATAATTTTTATATCTCCGTAGATACATAATTTCCCCACTTTCTTTAGACGACTGCACCACTCTGCTTCCTCTGCATACAAAAAAAAGTCTTCATCCATTAGGCCTGTTTTATGTATTGCCGTTTTTTTTACCATCAGGAAAGCCCCGTTTATCCAGTCCACTTCTACTGTTTCCCTTGCTTCGGGGACGTTTGGTTTCTTTACCTTAAATATTTTCGAGATAAATTTTAAAGAGTCTCCGAAATATGGCAACGGCAATAAATAATTAAGGCCGCCTCTCATTGCATAATTTCCGGAAATTTGCGGCGTACCGTCACTATTTAATAATTGCACACCGCATGCGATAAACTGAGAATTAATAAATGAATTATAACACATTTCTACCGCATTATTTTCTATAATTGTATCTCCGTTTAATAGTAAAATTACTTCGCCGGTTGCGTTCTTTATTCCTACATTATTTGCCCTTGCAAACCCGGAATTATAACCCATATCTATCCAAATTACTTTTGGAAATAAGGCTGCAATTTTTTCTTTACTGTTATCCTCTGAATTATTATCGACCACAATTATTTCATATGCGTAGGCTGATTTTTGATCATAGATCGAGTGTAAACAATCAGCTATGAGCTGAAAGGATTTATAATTTATAATGATTATTGAAAGTTGCAACAGGCCGCTTTTTTTATGAATTCAAACATACCATATTATGTACTATTTCTTCATTGATTTTTTTAAAAAGGGCGCATACATTTTTTGCATTTATCAATGTACAGGTTCCGTATTGCCGTTAGTTTGTAGTTGTATAAGTTGAAAATTGAAAAGGGCTTCAATTGTAATGTTGAAACCCTTCACTATGCTATATCAGGATAATTACTATTTTAGTACATTCGAAAAAGTTACATTTATTTCGAATAATTAATCACCAGCTTTGGATGTTTCGATGCATCTGAATACCAGCTTGAACAAAAAATTCTTGCATTATAAAGAACTTCATTTTGTAACTCAAGCATAAAACCATAGTTACCGTCAGTGTACATTTTTGTTACCATATCTGTAACATCAACATCAATAAGATCAAGTTTTGCCTGATTCGTTTGAGGAATATTAACCTGCCCGGCGGTTTCTGTAGAAGGTTGTGTGCCCCACGTTACATGTATATCCCAACCTGAAGTAATGCGACGGATATACATAGCGTTTGCGGTCCCGGAATTTGCATCTGCAAGATTACCATTTAGAGGCGTAGGGTTCGAAAAGAGGCTAAGTTTTGCAGAAGTTATTGTTGCTCCGGCCGGAATCGAGACCATATTAAATTTGAACACTCCTCTTAAACTTAGCTGATCTCCGTTTATCGTCCATGTTGCTGCATCTATTTCTGTAAAATTAGGAGAAGTATAATCCCTACTGCTGTTTCCTGCAATCAATGCTTCATCAGGATTATCAGATGGAGATAATGTCACAGTAACATTTTCAGGCGCCTTGATAGTAACTGTAACTTCTATTGACTTTGTACCTGTAGCGCCATCGTCATCTGTTGCGCTTAATTGAAAAACATAGGTTCCTGCAATCAATCCACTGACAATAGTTGTGGACGAGCCAGGGTTTTGGATCAATGAAGTATTTGGCCCCGAAACCTGGCTCCACAAATAACTAACTATTGAGCCATCTGCATCAGTTGCCGTACCGCTAAGGTGAATAGTATCAAGGCCTGCTTCGGCCTTTATTTCAACATTTCTGTCCGGCGACAGCTGAACTACAGGA
Source organism: Chitinophagales bacterium (assembly GCA_038258875.1). Lineage (GTDB taxonomy): Bacteria > Bacteroidota > Bacteroidia > Chitinophagales > Chitinophagaceae > Ginsengibacter. The sequence goes on along the minus strand of JBBSPK010000054.1, from coordinate 6,276 downwards.
ATTTGATTGGCAGGTGGATCTTTATGACAAGCTGTGAAAAAGACACACATAAAAAGAGAAAATAAAACTAAGACAAGAGTTTTCATACAGGTAGTTTTTTAGAATAAGAAAAGACAAATATAAAAGATAGTCTGACTATCCTATCTAAAAAGTCTTTTGTAATTAGGAGATTAGTGTTCAATAGATTGTTTAATGAAGAAGCCACTGTCTCTGAGATGTTTTTCTTTTTTGAATGTATCAAGGTCTGAGGCTACCATTTCATCGATTAAATCACTTAGCGCATAGACTGGTTTCCATCCGAGCCTGGCCTTTGCTTTACTCGAATCTCCTATGAGGAAATCAACTTCTGTAGGTCTGAAATAATTCTCATCTATATTAATTACTTCACTGCCGGTCTTCAACGTAAAATTGGAATCACTACAACTTTTTACAATTCCTACTTCTTTACTTCCTTTGCCTTTGAATTCAATCTCAATGCCCGCTTTAGCAAAAGCCATTTTTACAAAGTCTCTTACCGTTGTCGTTACACCTGTGGCTATTACATAATCATCTGGTTTATCTTGTTGCAGCATAAGCCAAATTTCCTCTACATAATCCTTTGCATGCCCCCAATCTCTTTGTGCATCCAGGTTTCCTAAATATAATTTATCCTGCATTCCTAAGGCAATTTTTGCAACTGCCCTTGTAATTTTCCTGGTTACAAAAGTTTCCCCACGTAGTGGGCTCTCATGATTGAATAAAATACCATTACATGCAAACATATCATATGCTTCCCGGTAATTTACAAAGATCCAATACGCATACAATTTTGCCACAGCATAGGGAGACCTGGGATAAAATGGTGTTGATTCGGTTTGAGGAATTTGCTGAACCAAACCATAAAGTTCTGAAGAAGAAGCCTGGTAAATTCTCGTTTTTTTTGTAAGTTTTAAAAGACGTACTGCCTCAAGTATTCGCAACGCCCCAATACCGTCTGCATCTGCTGTATACTCCGGTGTTTCAAAACTTACCTGTACATGGCTCATTGCGCCAAGATTATAAATTTCATCAGGTTGAACTTCTTGTATAATACGAATGATGTTAGTGGAATCTGTAAGGTCACCATAATGAAGTTTGAATTTCAAATTCGGCCTGTGTGGATCTTCATAGATGTGGTCAATGCGCTCTGTATTGAAAAGTGAACTTCTTCTTTTTACGCCATGTACCTCGTATCCTTTTTCCAATAAAAGCTCCGATAAGTACGCACCATCCTGTCCTGTTACTCCGGTTATTAGGGCTGTCTTCATAATTGCAAACTACATTTTTTTATTTTTAATTTTTATTTTCTACGAGAAAAGATCACTTGCTATACTTCATAAAAAACAACTATAGGATATTTATTTTAATACAGGTTTGCTATAAATCATCTTAAAAAATAAAAATAATTTTCTTAATACAGTATTGCTGTCAATAAACTTTGCAAGTTTCACAGATAGTATTCGTTCAGGTTTATATTCATCTTGTATGGAAAGTTTAACCGCTAGCTTTTTCGTATAATCAATAAAGTCTGCCACAGTTAACTTTTCTCTCTTTTGGAGGGGTGTCCTTAGCAACCGGTGTGAAAATCCTTTACAATAAAATAATAAAAATTGAGCTCCAAACTTGTCGATAATATTTTTTGCCCGTTCATCATGCTGCCCGGTTGACGATAAGAAATCGATAAATATTTCCAACGCATAGTGTAATTTTTTATCCTGCGAGGTAAGCGTAGTACTTTGATGTAGCCTGAACGCAAAGCAATTTTCCGGCGCCACCACTTCATAGCTTTTAAAAGTAAGACGCAGCCAAAGCTCAAAATCAGCAAACAAAAGGTTAGGATAGTTAACGGGAATTCCTTTCAATTCATCATAATCTTTCGATCGCATAACATAACCGGTTCCCATTGAATCTATGGAGCCGGTTAAAAAAGCTTCAAGAAATTGATATCCGTTTATATGGTATTGCATTGGCTTGCAAGGCCTGATTATACCGTCATTTGCATCTATATAATTAAAATGAGTATGATACAACGACGCATTAGGTTCTGATTTTACCAGGCGATCTATTACTTCTAAGAATCCAGGATATAAAATATCATCATGACCAATTAAGGTCATAAACTCATTTTTTGGAATAGATCTTATTCTGCCCCAATTCTCCTCAATCGTTAACGGCTTTTCAGCTTTGTAGATAACAATCCTGGCATCGTGTAAAGATTTAATCCATTCCAAACTACCATCTGAACTGAAACTATCCAGCACGATTAAATTAAAATCCTGCAAAGACTGCGCAAGAATGCTGTTAATGCATTCTTTCACGTAATTGCCTCCGTTTTTTACTGGCAGGATAATACTATATTTTGCCATAGTTCTATAAATGAATTCCGAAAAAACCTATTTTTTTAATTTACTCTTTACAACTACTAGTTGATCATGCAAAACCGGAAATTTTCTTTTAATAAAATATTTCAGCTTATACTTGCGCATGAAGTCAATTGAAAAAATTGACTTTTCTACTTTGGATAAACTTCCTGAATTATCTTGTCCATATTTGTGGAGAAATGCGAGGTGAGAAACCAGCCAAAGCCCAACAAAATTTTCCATTTGTTTTTTTATGACAGGCCATTCGTTTAAATAAGACATTTTTGACGCAAGATATTTGGGAAAGTTTTCGGCAACGATTACTAATTGTTCATTTTGATTGCGGCCGAAGTTTTCATTATGCAAGGTCTGGCAACCCAGGGATTTATTAATAATTACGCAGCCTGAATGCGAGGCCATAATACTCATATAAGCATAGTCTCCCAAGAAGGGGGTTCCGTAATCCGGCACTCCTCCCCTTTCCAGCAGTATCGCCCTTTTAACTATACATGTTGACCACAGATAATGCGGAAATATTTGAAATGTAAATAAGTTTTGTAAGAATTTTCCAGGGTCAAAAGCTTCAGTGTAATTGAGATCATGATTATTGGAAAGGCAGGTATTGGTTCCGACTTTTAAACCGTATAATTTAGCAACTTCATGATGGGTACAATACCAATCGCATCCACCTAAATACATTCCATATCCTGGATATTTATTTTTAAGACTCACTAACGTTTCCAACATATCATGATATATGGGATCGTCATCGGCAATCATTACTATATATTCTCCAGATGAACGCTCCAGGCTTTTGTTAAAACTTTTCTTCATTCCAAGGTTTTCAGAATTCGCATAATATTTAAACCTGGAATCATTAAACCCCTCCACGACTTCTTTACCACTGGCATCAGGATCATTATCAGAAACAATTACTTCAAAATCGTTAAAGGTTTGATTTTGCACACTTTTCAATGTAGAAAGTAAGTAAGCATGCCTTTTATATGTAGTGAAACAAAAACTTACCAATGGAGTTGTTGATGGCATGGCAATTATTTTATTCTCTTCAGATATCCATCGGGATTAACACTTATCAAAAGTTTATCATCTATTGATTTATCAATTTCAAAATCTGTATTTTCTTTTAAAAATTGATGAACCGCAGTTTTGGGATTGTTTCCGATGCTCCAGTAACGATTGGGTAAATATCGCTCGGGCAGATCTTCAACAATTGTATCAAAAACTACGAGATATGATCCTAGTGTCACAAACGGAGAATAGAAATTCAATTCATCAAACACGTGTTGGTGTGTATGATTTGAATCAAGGCATACAATAACAGATTTTTTTCCGTTAGTGAATGATTTTACTTTTTCGGCAGTCTCTATTGTTACCGAAGAACCTTCAATCATGTGAATTCGTTTGTGCATGGGATGTTCCTCGATTGCTTTGCGATTATGTTTTCGTATGTCAATATCAATTCCTAATACCTCGCCGTTACCAATCAATTCCAGTAGTGATGCATAATAAATGATCGAGCCTCCGTGTGCAATTCCTGTCTCAATAATTAAATCCGGTTTTACTTCCCAGATAATTTCCTGCATGGCAATCATGTCCTGGGGATATTGTATAATGGGCCGTCCCATCCACGTAAAGTTGTAGGAATATTTGGCCCGGTTTGATTCCACATTAAATTTATGAGCCGCATCCTTTAGCGCTTCATTCTTTGAATTGGCTTCTATCAATTCAATTTTCTCTTTCTCAAACTCTTTTACAGGATCACTCATTATTTAATATTTTTTTAAGTTTTGTATTATCACCCCAAAATGACATTGGCTCATCGGAGGGATAAGGATAATACCCTTTGTTTAATTGTATGGATAAATTTTTTTGTGAAATAAATGTGTCAACAAGGTCAATAATCTTTGTCGGGTATCCGCTGCAGCAATTCACTATCCCGTTTATTTTATTTTGCAAGGCAATCGCCTTTATATACTTCGCCGCTTTCTCAACAGGTAAATAATCTCTTTGTTGCTCGCCCCTACTCATGTTAAAAATCCTATCGCCATTATCCATGGCTTTTTCAAGCTGCGAAAGTAATGAATTAGGATTTTGCCCACTTCCGTACATATAAAATAAACGAATCCATCTTAGTTGAAATGATTGCTTCGCCTGCAGTTGCTCTAAAAATTTTCTCAAAGTATCCTTTGCCAAAGCATACGCATTTTTGGGATCTGGAGTTATATCTTCAGATAGACATCCTTCCTGTTTTCCATATTCAAAACAAGTGCCCGTTACAGCCAAATCTTTTAACCCGTTCTCAATTAAGTTTTTTAAAAAAATATAATGTTGGTTAAGATTTTTTTCAAAATGAAATAACTCATGATAGTTTGGCAAGCCCTGCCACGCAAGATGGATTGCTACATCGGGTTTATTGGTGAACTCGAAATAATTTACCGAATCATCAATCTTGTCCAGGTCTATTGACACAACTGAAACCCTGGCATTTAAATCAAATAGCCTTGTTTTCGCGGCATTTGTTGCAGCAATAATTAGCTCATGATCGGTGGTTAATAGTTCTTTTAAAAGATATGGCCCGATAAAACCAGTGGCACCTGTGACCAATATTTTCATTTCAAAAAATTTGAAGTTCGGGTATAGGTGTTACAAATTTACCATCCCATTCTCTTATATAATTTAATTGGGCTGTTATCTCTGTTTTTAGATTCCATGGAAAAATAATTACAAAATGAGGTTTAAATTTTTTGAGATCTTGCTCACTCATAACGGGAATATGACTCCCGGGTAAAAATTTATTTTGTTTATGTGGGTTGGCATCTGCGACAAACTCTATCAAATCATTTTTAATACCACAATAATTTAGCAAAGTATTTCCTTTGGCTGCGGCACCGTAGGCTGCAATTTTTTTCTTTTCATTTTTCTGTGAAGTGAGAAACTCTAATAGTTGCAACTTTATTTTTAAGGCCTTTGCCTGGAAATTTTGATAATATGTCAAATCATTTATGCCTTTTGCAATTTCTTTTTTCAATAACATTTTTACATTTTCGGAAACGCCCTGCAAGGCATTTTCTTTATGCGTCGCATAAATTCTTAAAGAGCCCCCATGGGTTTGCAATTCATCCACATCAAATATTTTTAAACCTGCTGATTCAAATATTTGCTTTACTGTGAACAATGACAAATAAGAAAAGTGTTCATGATAAATAGTGTCAAACTGGTTGTGATCAATTAACTGCAACAGGTGAGGAAATTCCATCGTGATGATGCCATCATCCTTTAAGAGTATCCTCATTCCGCCAACAAAATCAACTATATCGGGAACGTGTGCCAGCACATTATTTCCCAACAACACGTCGGCTTTTATATTTTTAGAAACAAGTTCATTTGCCAATTCAATTCCAAAAAAATCGACAACAGTTTCAATTCCTTTTTCAATAGCAACCTTTGCGGTATTCGAAGTAGGCTCAATGCCCAGGACAGGTATATTTTTTTCTCTAAAATATTGAAGTAAATATCCATCGTTACTTGCTATCTCTATAACTTTCGATCTTTCATTGAGTGAAAAACGTTTAGTCATCTTACCAGTATATTCTTTGCTATGTGCCAGCCATGATGTGGAGAAAGAAGAAAAATAAACATAATCGCTATTGAAGATGGCATCCGATTTCTTATACTCATCTACCTGCACCAGGAAACAATTGTGACAGGTATAAACTTTTAACGGATAAAAAACTTCGGGCTCATTTAATTGTTCCTTGCTTAAAAAAGAATTTGACGCAGGAGAATTTATCAAATCAATAAAAACATCATGTAGCGGAGTTTTACAAAATCTGCAATTCATTATTTTGTTTTTAAGCCTTTGAAATTACCGTCCAAT
>JBBSPK010000053.1:0-17097 GCA_038258875.1 Chitinophagales bacterium | reverse complement strand
TGTTAAGGGAACGCACATCGCTTTACCGGTAGCGTTAGTTTATACAATGTCCACCGTTGGAAGCATTGCGGGAGGCTGGCTTCCCTTGTATCTCATAAAAAAAGGCTGGCCGGTTTTCAGGGCCAGGAAAACTTCCATGCTTATTTATGCTTTTTGCGTTGTGCCCGTAGTTTTTGCGCAATGGCTTGGGTCAATGAATATGTGGCTGGCGGTGTTAATTATTGGCCTCGCAACGTCTGCCCACCAGGCATGGAGTGCCAATATTTTCACAACAGTCTCTGATATGTTTCCAAAAAAAATAGTTGCCTCTGTAACGGGTATTGGTGGTATGGCAGGTGCAGTAGGCGGTATATTAATTGCCTTGCTTGCAGGGATACTTTTTGATAAATATAAATTGCTTGGCAACATTGAAGCAGGATATTATATCATGTTTTTTATATGCGGTTCCGCATATCTTATTGCGTGGGTCATTATGCATTTTCTTGTTCCGCGAGAGAAGATGGTGAACGTTTGAATAGTCTAAAATTCTAAATAATAGTTGGCAGGTATTGGTAGAAAGCTAATTATCAGGAGAAAATTGCATTCAGATTTATCCATTCCAACGACAAATAAAATGCAATCCTTTCCTTTTGTATCTTCGTGAATCAACATTTAAATTTGAATAAACAGCAAGTAATTTTTGAAGACCTGGGAATTATTAATTACAAATCTGCGTGGGACTACCAGGAAGTATTAGTAAAAAAAAATACCGACATAAAAAAAGAAATAAGAAGACTTGCGGAAGAAAATGCAAACTCTCAACCTTCATTCACCAACACTCCACCTTTCACCTCCAACCATTTGCTTTTTTGCGAACACACGCCTGTATATACTCTTGGTAAAAGCGGTCACATGGAAAATGTTTTATTAAGTGAAAATGAAATGGAAGAAAAGGAAATTGAATTTTTTAAAACAAACAGGGGAGGAGATATAACTTTTCATGGTTTGCAGCAGGTGGTGGGATATCCTATTTTGGATTTGGAAAATTTTTATACTGACATTGGAAAATATTTAAGAAGCCTTGAGGAAGTTATTATTCTTACGATTGCAGAATATGGCATTGAAGGCGACCGCAGTAAAGGTGAAACAGGAGTATGGATTGAGCCGGGCATCCCCGGTAACGAAAGAAAAATTTGTGCTATGGGAATAAGGTGCAGCCGTTGGATTACAATGCATGGCTTTGCATTAAATGTAAATACTGACCTTAGTTATTTTAATAATATTATTCCATGTGGAATCGTAAATAAGCAGGTTACTTCTGTGCAAAAAGAACTTGGGGAGAAGGTAGATTTTATAGAAATTAAAGAGAAATTGAAAAGGAATTTTGAAAAGGTTTTTGATGTAGAAATTATTTTACCTCGTGTCCATACACATCAAGAGCAGGCATAGGCTTGCCGTCTTTGGGAATAAAAACTTTATGTTTTTCAACCAGCACTCCATTTTCATAAATTTCAAAATTAAAAAGTCCGGCATGTAAAAAATTGACTTTATCAAGAGTCAGGTAAGGCTCTGCTATTTTTTTTAATTCAAAAATTGGAACGCCATCTTCTTCAAAAAATTTTATTGAATATTTTTTCTTTTCAGCATCAGGGAGGGCGAGAATTATATTATTGTCTTTTCCTAAATAAACAAATTTCGAAGGCACGAACCAGGTTTGAATTGGAGCCTGCTGAATCTCTTTTATTTGCGTAACAGTTTTTGAGGTATCCACGCCAGGCCTGTGCGATTTGCTAAATAGGTAACTTCCACCTTCAAAAGATATAAACACGCGGTAAAACTGGGCCGGAATAAATTCTTTGGCATCAACAAATCCATTAGTTTTTGAGTCTACATTAAGAACACTGCCTATGGTAGTGAAGTATTTCAGGCTGTCATAAGATCGCTGTATATTAATCGTCGTTAAGGTCGAATAAGGATTGGTCCAGGAAATCAATACCTTATTGCTTATTTGCGTCACAGAAATGTCGGGTAATGTATCCTGCGAAAAAGACCTTTTTTGAAGAATCAAAAAGAACAATAAAAGAAAAAGTAATTTATGCATAGGATGGACGAAGCTAAAAGTTTTTCCAAATGGCAAATATAATTGCTTGTTAATTTCCAAAGGACTACCCTGGAGAATTTTTTTAAAAATAAAGCATTCCGGCGGGTAATGAATTATTACCCTGCAGCCCGCCTGTATGGATGCATAATATATTTGAGCCTGTCGGAAAATGGTTTTTTTTGATAAGATCATAAACTCCAAACATCATCTTGCCAGTATAAACAAAATCTAATGGAATTTTATTGTCTTTGTAAAAAGTATTCAAAAAATCAATTAACTCCGTTGTTTTTTTGGCATATCCTCCAAAATGATATTCAGCGGTAAATGAGTAGCGTTTCGATGTATCAACCTGTAATTTTTTCAACCTTTGAGGAATATCCGCCAGGTTTTTTAAAACGCTGAACCCGGTAATTTCTGTTGTGTTATCAGCTCCATTTACTAATCCTGCGAATGTAGTAGCAGTACCAATCGGGCAGCAAACATCCGAGTAATGTTTTTGATCGAAAAGGCTCATTATACCTTCAGCGCCTTTGACACCTCTTAGGGAAAATCCTCCCTCGGGAATTAAAATATGATCCCCATATTTTTCCCGGAGTAAATTTTGAAGTGCGGCATCATTGATTTCGGTATAAGCCGAGCGACTTATAAATTCCAGTTGCATTTTATTTCGCCGGCAAAATAATAAGGTGGATGACAGAACAGAAGGCTCTTCCCCCCGAACGATGCCGACACATCTAATACCGCCTGTGTTACATGCATAAGCTGTAGCCGCCAGGTGATTCGAATAAGCACCGCCAAAAGTTATTATTTGTTTATGAGCACATTCTTTGACGTCCTCTAAGAAGTATCGCAGCTTAAAAATTTTATTTCCCGAGATAATAGGATGAATTTCGTCAAGGCGCAATACAGACAATTTAATCTTAGACTTATCACAAATATTGCTCAATAAAGTAATTTTCGGATGAATATTTATAGTATCGTATGTTGTAACGTTCACGAATGTTGATGCCTTAAAACTTTCTTGCTTATTTTCGCAGCAAAATTAATTTTTATAATACTTCTAAATATATTACTACAAAATGAAACCTACACTTTTGATTTTAGCTGCAGGAATGGGAAGTCGTTATGGTGGAATAAAGCAAATGGATGCGTTTGGCCCGTCAGGTGAAACGATCATTGATTATTCGATTTATGATGCTATACAAAGTGGTTTTGGGAAAATTGTTTTTGTTATCAGAAAAGATTTTGCTGAAGATTTTAAAAATGTTTTTGAGGCAAAGCTGAAAGGAAAAATTGAAACTGTATATGTAATGCAGGAGTTAGATTCATATACCAATGGATTTTCGTGGCCTGAAGAACGCACCAAGCCATGGGGCACAGCGCATGCAGTGTTGTGCGCAAAGGATGTTATTAATGAGCCGTTCGCAGTTATCAACGCCGATGATTTCTATGGCCGGGACGGCTTTGAAAAAGCAGCTAAATTTTTAACAACAGAAGTTTCGCCCGAAACCTGGTGTATTATTGGATACCTTCTTTCTAAGACGCTATCAGAAAATGGAACTGTAAGTCGGGGAGTTTGCCAGGTAGATAACAAAGGGAGTTTATTGAGTATTGAAGAAAGGCTTAAAATTTATAAGGAAGAGAATAAAATTATTGACGAAGAAAATAATACAAAAACACAGTTGTCTCCTGACACGGTAGTCAGTATGAACTTCTGGGGATTCCACCCTAATGTATTTAGCTATATTCAAAACTTATTTCAAAACTTTTTAAAAGAAAATATTACTAACCCCAAATCAGAATTTTTTATCCCCATTATTGGCGACGCTTTTATTCATCAAGAAAAAGGTAAAGTAAAAGTAATTCCAACTTCAGCACAATGGTTTGGTGTTACCTATAAGGAAGATGCTCCGGACGTAAAAGAAAGTATAGAAACATTGGTAAAAATCGGCGTATATCCTAAACAGTTATGGAAGAAGGTTGAAGGTTGAAGGTTGATGGTTGATCTTAACCAAAAAATTAATTCCCTTTCACCTTATAAACAAAATCTTCCAGTTTCTGAATTTGCTTTTCACGCTCCAGTCCTTTCAGGGAATTTAAGGAAGGTAATTTGATCGACGATTCGGTTTTTGATGTATCATTAACCGGGGGGTTGTCTTTAAGTTCCTGCAATGCATCATAAATGTTTTTTGATTTTATTGCAAATACTACTCCATCCGCGTTGGTCTCTTTACTGCTGATGATGCCAATGATTTCACCGTTTTTATTGATAACAGGACCACCGCTGTTGCCGGGATTTGCTGAAATACTGATTTGGTATGAAGAAGTATCCCCGAAGTAACCCGATTTTGCACTTAAGTATCCTTCCCCATATACAACTTCCTCCCGTGGGTAACCCAATGTAAAGATGTGTTCTCCCAGCTCGGCGGAATATTTTGGAAACGTATAAGGAAGATTGGTAACTTTTTTAAACGAAGTATCCGATACTTTCAAGATGGCCAAGTCTGTAATTTTATTTGCATAAATGACCTTTGCGTAAAACTGTTCACCTTTTCTATTCTCTACGATAATATTACGGGCATCATCAACTACATGTGTATTTGTAATAATGTAGCCATTGCCATCCACTAAAAACCCAGTCGCCCTGAAATCTGCTTTGAATTTAGGCTTTGCCGGTATGGGGACAGTAGCAGACGCATCGTTGATTTTTGTTTCAATCTGGTTTATTTTTTTCTCGATCTGGTTAATCTTATGGTCTACTAATGGCGTAATTGCAGACACCTTTTTATTTTCGGAATACATGGAAACAATAGTGGCAGTTGATATAGACACAATACCGGCAATAGCAGCTGCAACTGCAATTGTGCGGCGGTAGCGGTTCCATAAATAAGCAATTTTTGCTTTCCCTTTTGAATTTTTTTCAGAGATAATTCCTTCGTTGGTTAGCTTGTTTTCTACTTCGCCAAGAGTGTTTTTGAAGGCTTTGATTTCACTAAGCTTATCCAATTCTCCCAGGAAGAAATTATGCTCAGCCGCTAATTGATCTATATCAGGATTATTTTTCTTTAGCTCCTCAAAAAAAGTAATCTCCTGGGGGGACATTTCGCCGTTCCTGTATCTTTCAATAGCATCTAAAAGTAAAGTGTCATTCATTTTATTCACCATTTTTATACTGTGCAAAAAATAACTTTTTCAATCTCACAAGGCATTTATATTTCTGTGTTTTGGCATTATCCGCATTAGTATATCCAAAGGATGTCGCGATTTCCGGCATAGATTTTTTCTGAATGTAATATGCCTCCAATATACTTTTGCATGGTTCCCCGATTTTCGTAAGCGCACCTTCCAGCAAATCTAAATCAGCAGTTTTCTTTTCATGTGCCTCAATTTCATTTTCAACCGGCACTGTTTCCCTGAGTAATTCAACTGAAGGAAAATACCTGTTCTGTTGTTGAAGCTTTTTCAACCACAGCCGCCTGCAAACCGAATACAGGTATGTTTTTATCTGGCAGCTTAATACAAAAGTGTTTAACTTGGCTTTTTCAAAAAGAACTATCATAGCCTCCTGGAATATATCACGTGCATCTTCCGGATATCCATTATTCTTAACGATAAAAGCCTGGATCATTGTGTAGTTCTCCCGGTAAATAGTTTCAACTGCATCTGTTTCGTTGGCTGCAAGACCTTCAAGCAATGCTTTCTCGGTGTCGTATACGTTCACTCAGCTATTATTAATACTTACAATGTGGAAAAGTAACCCAAAATAAACTGTAATTTTTTTTTTACAGTGGGTTACCTTTTAAAAATAATGGTATTAAACTCAAAATAAATTATAAATTTTAAAATTAAACAAAATGAAAAAAGTACTGATTGTTCTTTCAATTTCTGCATTTTTGGCAGCATGTAACGATAGCTCAACTACAAGCACTGATGCTACAACAGATTCTACAACAATGATGACGGATTCTTCCTCTATGATGTCAACTCCTGCACCAATGGACAGCACAATGATGACTGACTCATCTAAAATGATGAGCACTGACACAATGATGAAAAAATAATTTCAGTACTTGTTTCATATAACATTTTTATTTGACAGGCAATCTAAAAGCCGTTCCTTTCCAGGAACGGTTTTTTAATTCTATGTGGGGGTTAGGTAAAATGAACCTGGGTTTGTAAATATTAAACAAAAAAATTTTTGGTTAAATTCATTTTACATGCTTATTTTTGAAAAATCAACGATGAACATTACAAAAGCAAATACCCAGTTTTATTTTAGCTACTATTTTAGAAATAGGCGGGGAAGCTTTTGTTGAAACTGAAATAACAGATAAACATAAAAAGTCCCCCGAAAAAATCGGGGGATTTTTATTATCATGAATAAAAAAATTTCTATACAGGGATTTGAAGGAAGCTTTCACCAGGTTGCAGCCCGCCAGTTTTTTGGCAATGATGTCGAAACTATTTGTTGCTCAACCTTCAGGGAAGTCGTAACAATTGCAGCTGATAAAAATAAAAGCAATGGTGGTATCATGGCTATTGAAAATTCATTGGCCGGAAGTATTTTACCCAACTACACCCTCCTCCAAAAAAGCCACCTGAAAATTGTTGGAGAAATTTACCTGCATATAAAGCAGAATCTCCTGGTAAATCCCGGGGTAACTTTGGAAGATATAAGGGAAGTGCATTCTCACCCTATGGCTTTGCTCCAATGCACCAATTTTTTGGAAAAGTACAACTGGAAGCTGATTGAAACCGAAGATACAGCCCTTAGCGCCAGGCATGTTCACCAACACAGAAGCAGGCATATTGCCGCAATTGCAAGTAAACTGGCAGCGGAGCTTTATGGATTGCATCTAATTGCTCCTAATATTCATACACTTAAAAATAACTATACACGATTTTTGGTTTTGGAAACTCCTGACGCAGCAAAAGATATAGAGGATGCTAATAAAGCCTCTGTAAATTTCCATACGGATAATTCGAAAGGCAGTCTTGCTAAAGTGCTTACCAGGATTGCTGAAGGGGATATCAATTTAAGTAAACTTCAGTCTATGCCAATTCCCGGAAGCGACTGGAAGTATTCTTTTCACGCAGATCTTGAATTTTCTAACCTGGATCAACTGAATAAGGTCATAAAAAATATCAAACCCATTACTGAAGCACTCAGAATTTATGGGATTTATAAAAGAGGTAAATAATGCAGGTAGCAAAACGATTGAATGGTATAGGCGAATATTATTTTTCTCAAAAATTAAGAGAGATTGATGAGATGAATAAAGCCGGCAAACAGGTGATCAATTTAGGTATTGGAAGCCCGGACAGGCCGCCCCATCCCGAAGTTATTAAAACCTTGAGTGAAGAAGCTGCAAAGCCCGGCACGCATGCATACCAGAATTATAAGGGAAGTCCTGTTTTACGAAATGCAATTTCGAAATGGTACAAAAAATGGTATAACGTCCAATTAAATCCCGATACAGAAATATTACCTCTCATAGGAAGTAAAGAAGGCATAATGCATGTGTGTATGACCTATTTAAACGAAGGCGACACGGTATTAATACCAAATCCTGGCTATCCAACTTACAGCGCTGCGGCCAAAATAGCGGGGGCTAACGTAATATCCTATACGCTGCGAAAAGAAAATAACTGGTTTCCTGATTTTGCAGAAATCGAAATGAATTTAAAAGCAGTCAAACTCCTTCCCTTCGGGGAAGGCGGGAGGGGCTTGATGTTCGTGAATTACCCTCATATGCCAACGGGCCAGTTACCCACAGCAGACCTCTTTAAGGAGTTCATTGTTTTTGCTAAAAAGCATAACATTCTTTTATGCCATGATAATCCATATAGTTTTATTTTGAATAAAAACCCGATGAGCTTATTAAGCATTGAAGGAGCAAAGGATGTTGCAGTAGAATTAAATTCATTAAGTAAAAGTCATAATATGGCAGGATGGAGAGTGGGCATGTTATCAGGTTCAAAAGATAGAATTGACGAAGTGCTACGATTTAAAAGTAATATGGACAGTGGCATGTTTTTGCCGGTACAATTGGCCGCAGCCAGGGCTTTGGAACTGGACCGGGAATGGTATGATGAAATAAATTCAGTTTACCGCAAGCGCAGAAAAAAAGTTTTTGAATTACTGCAATCACTTAATTGTTCATTTGATACAGACCAGGCGGGAATGTTTGTATGGGCATCTGTGCCTTCAAATTATAAAGATGGATACGCTTTAAGTGATAAAATATTAGCGGGAGCAAATGTTTTTTTGACTCCGGGTGGAATTTTTGGAGATGCGGGAGATGGCTACATAAGAGTAAGCTTATGCACCAGCGAAGAAAAAATTGATGAAGCAATTAAAAGAATCAATCATTGATTATGTTCAATAATGTTACAATAGTAGGCGTAGGTTTAATTAGCGGTTCATTTGCACTGGCATTAAAAGAAAAAGGATTCGCAAAAAATATAATTGGCGTAAGCAGAACGAAGGCAAGTTTAGAAAAGGCAAAAGAGCTCGGAATTATAGATGAAGGATTGCCATTGCAGGACGCCGTTGAGAAAAGTGATTTTATTTATGTTGCCATTCCGGTCGATGCTACTATTCCCGTAATGGAAGAGATAATGGATCTCATAAATGAAAAGCAAATCGTCGCAGATGCGGGCTCAACAAAACATGCTTTGTGTGAAGCATTGACTAATCACCCTATGAGAGGCCGGTTTGTCGCAACGCATCCTATGTGGGGTACAGAATACAGTGGCCCGGAAGCCGCCGTGAGAGGAGCATTTAAAGGCAATGCATGTGTGATATGTGAAAAACAAAGGAGCAATGTAGCCGCCGTTACTTTGGTGGAAAATATTTATAAGGAGTTAGGTATGCACATTATCTATATGAATGCGGACGATCACGATATGCATGCAGCATATGTTAGCCATATTTCTCACATCACTTCATTTGCACTTGCAAATACAGTTTTGGAAAAAGAAAAAGAAGAAGATGCTATTTTTGAATTAGCGAGCGCCGGCTTTGAGAGTACCGTACGCCTTGCAAAGAGTAACGCTGCAATGTGGGTTCCTGTTTTTCAGCAAAACCGGGAGAATGTATTGGACGTATTAAATGAACATATTTCGCAGTTAAGAAAATTTAAAAGCTGTCTTGAAAAAGAAAATTTTGAGTACTTAAATGAGTTGATTGTAAATGCGAATAAAATTAAAAAAGTGCTGAATCCTGATAAAAAATAATAAATGGCAAAATGGTGAATGGTGAATGGTGAATGGTGAAAGTGAAGACAAGGAATTAAATTATAAAAAAAAATTACACAGCAATCAAAAATTAATTTTACAATGCAAACAGAAATAAATGCCATGAAAGATGTAATCCAGGAGAAATGGGAGAAACGTCCCATGATCATCAGCGGCCCTTGCAGCGCCGAAACTGAAGAACAGGTGATTGAAACAGCCACCAGGCTGGCCAAAACAGGAAAGGTTGATGTACTAAGAGCAGGAATTTGGAAGCCAAGGACTAAACCGGGTATGTTTGAAGGAATTGGTATGAAAGGATTGCCCTGGATGGCACAGGCTAAAAAAATTACGGGTTTACCTATTACGGTGGAAGTGGCCACGGCCAAACATGTAGAAGATGCATTGCATTTTGATGTTGATATGCTTTGGATTGGTGCAAGAACAACCGTTAATCCATTCAGTGTGCAGGAAGTGTGTGATGCTTTACGGGGAGTAGATATTCCTGTTCTTATTAAAAACCCGATTAACGCAGACCTTGAACTGTGGAGCGGTGGAATCGAGCGTTTGCATAAAGTTGGAATGAAGCAGGTGGGGATGATACATCGCGGATTTTCAAATTATGGTAACACTGAATTCAGGAATGCGCCTATGTGGCACTTGCCCATTGAGATGAAACGCAGGTTTCCGGGAATGTTGCTGATATGCGATCCGTCTCACATTTGCGGCAACCGTACTATGTTACAGGCAATTTCCCAAAAAAGTATCGACCTTGATTTTGGAGGATTGATGATTGAGAGCCATATTGATCCCGATAATGCGTGGAGTGATGCAAAGCAACAAATAACTCCCGAGCGTCTATCTGAAATGCTGGATAGCCTCATCTGGCGTATTGAAAATACGGATGAAAAAGAATTTCTAACGGCATTGGCTACACTTAGAGAGCAGATTAACCATATAGATGATGAATTACTTACGCTTATTGGCCAGCGAATGAAAATTGCAGATAAAATCGGGGCATATAAAAAAGCCAATAACATCACGATATTACAAACTAACCGCTGGAATGATATACTGGCTAAAGCATTCAAAAAAGGTGAGGCTTTGGGATTGAGCAAGGAATTTATTACTAAATATTTTGACGCGGTTCACCTCGAGAGTATCAATCACCAGAATAAAGTAATGAATGATTAAAACTAAACCGTTGCATCAGCAATATAAGTTTCAAGGCAAAAGTGTTGACTTTTTTTTTGACGAAGATTTTTCAATAATTGGAGAAAAATTACAAAAAGAAAAAACAGTATTCATTACCGATGAAAATATTTTCACCTCATATCCCGAAATATTTTCCGGATGGCAGACAATTGTAATCAAGCCCGGGGAGCAATTTAAAAACCAGCAAAGTGTTGATTCTATAATCGACCAGCTCATCAATTTACATGCTGACAGGCAAACATTTATTGTTGGAATTGGTGGTGGGGTTGTTACCGATATTGCCGGCTTTGTTGCATCAATTTATATGCGTGGAGTAAAATTTGCTTTTGTACCAACAAGTATCCTGGCAATGGTAGATGCGAGCGTTGGGGGAAAGAATGGGATTGATGTGGGCGTTTATAAAAACCTGGTTGGAACGATAAATCATCCCGAATTTCTGCTATACGACTATTCTTTTTTAGAAACATTACCCGATGCGGAGTGGGTGAATGGTTTTGCTGAAATAATAAAACATGCATGCATTAAGGACAAGGAAATGTTTGCTTATCTCGAAGAAAATTCATTGATGAAATTTCAATCTTCATTGAAGGAGATCGCCGCGATTGTAAAACGGAATGTTGATATAAAATACAATGTTGTTGCCAGTGATGAGTTGGAAACGGGCGAAAGAAAACTACTTAATTTCGGGCATACTATCGGCCATGCTATTGAAAATACAGCTAAGTTGGACCATGGCCATGCAGTGAGTATCGGCATGGTGGCTGCATGCCGCATTTCTGAAGCCATCAATAATTTCAGCAGAGACGAAACGCAAAAAATATCAGGCCTTCTTACTAAATATGAATTACCTGTTGTCTTTTCATCTGATAAAGAAAAGACGTGGGATATATTGTTGCATGATAAAAAGAAATCTGGCGACAATATGAGTTTTATTGTTTTGGATGCAATAGGTAAAGCATCGGTAAAATCAATATCGCTCGATCATTTGCATAAAATTTTTAATAGCATATAGTGACAGTTACCATTTCACCGTCTTCGATCTCCGGAAAGATACAAGCGCCATCATCCAAAAGTAGCATGCAAAGAGCGTGCGCCGCAGCACTTATTAATGATGGCACCACTATTATTGATAATGCAGGTAAGAGCAACGATGAACAGGCAGCTATGAACATTGTACAAAAATTAGGCGCCACCGTTGATAATGTTCGAAATGAGGTTATCGTAACTTCTTCACAACATATTTTTTCTTCTAATTACCCCGGCAAACATTCGATTATTTCATGCGGCGAAAGCGGGCTTTCGCTCAGGATGTTTACGCCGCTGGCTGCTCTTTTTAAATATGAAATTACCCTTACAGGTGAAGGAAGTATTTTGACCAGGCCTGTTGATTTTTTTGAAGATATATTTCCAAAGATTGGTGTTGAAGTGAGAACTAACAATGGTAAAGTCCCTATTAATCTAAAAGGGCCGTTGCAACCAAAAAATGTTACCGTTGACGGGTCTCTCAGTTCTCAATTTTTAACGGGGCTGCTCATGGCTTATGCAAAAGCGTGTACGGTGCCCGTTAGTATTAAGGTTAACAAGCTCTCAAGCAAGCCATATATAGATCTTACGCTGGATGTTTTACATCATTTCGGGTTTCATGTTGAGAACGAAAATTATGAACGGTTCAATATTCTCCCGCGTGGATCTAAACAAAACCATAGCGTAAAATATACCGTGGAAGGAGACTGGAGCAATGTGGCTTTCCTGTTAGTTAGCGCAGCAATATCAGGTGAAGTAACCGTAAAGGGTGCGGATCTGAATTCTTCGCAGGGCGATAAAAGAATTATTAATGCACTTGAATCATGTGGGGCTCATATACATGTTCATAAAAATGAGGTAAGCATTAAAAAAAACAATCTCAATGCTTTTGATTTTGATGCAACTCATTCACCCGATCTCTTTCCGCCGTTAGTTGCTTTGGCTTCGTATTGTAAAGGAGCCTCTACTATAAAAGGTGTTTTCAGGCTTCTTCATAAAGAAAGTGACAGGGCAAAAACACTAAAATCAGAATTTGCAAAGATGAAGGTGGATATTGAGATAGAAAATGATTACATGATTATAAAAGGCGCAAAACAAATAAAAGGGGCAAAAGTTACTTCACATAATGATCACCGTATAGCAATGGCCTGTGCTGTTGCTGCATTAGGTGCAAAAGGAAATACCATTATACATGATGCTGATGCAGTAAAAAAATCATATCCGTCTTTTTTTGACGATTTGAAAACGCTAAAAGCATCCCTGCAAATTTCATAAGCAATACCTTTGCGTCTTTTTGGAACAGATTTGACGACTTTTTTAAAGTTGTCAAATCTCTAATTTTTAAATTTTCATGTCATATACAATAGCGATAACGGGTAGGCCTAACGTAGGCAAAAGTACTTTCTTCAACAGGTTACTGGAACAACGTAAGGCGATTGTGGATGACGTTAGTGGTGTTACCCGCGACCGGCAATATGGTGTGGCTGAATGGATTGGCAAAACATTTAATGTGATAGATACAGGTGGATTTGTTGCCCATAGCGATGATGTTTTTGAAAGAGAAATTCGTAAACAGGTACACATTGCCGTTGATGAAGCCAATGCGATTATTTTTATGTGCGATGTTACTACCGGCATTACTGATCTTGACCAGCAAATGGCTGAAATGTTACGTCGCTCACCTAAGCCGGTTTACCTGGTAATTAATAAAGTGGATAATCACGCACGCCTTTTAGAAGCCTCTGAATTTTATAGCCTGGGGTTTAAAAATATATTTTTTGTTTCCTCTGTAAGTGGCACCGGAACAGGAGAATTGCTTGATGCGATATGCGATAAAATTCCTGCTGAAACAGAAGAAGAAAAAAATGAGTTACCAAAATTTGCAATAATCGGCCAGCCTAATGTGGGGAAATCTTCCCTGTTAAATGCCTTAACCGGGCAGGAGCGCACAATTGTGAGTGAAATAGCCGGTACAACCCGGGATACAATACATACCACTTATAATCTTTTTAATAAAGAATTTATTTTAATAGATACGGCAGGTATTCGCCGCAAGGCAAGAGTTAACGAAGACCTGGAATTTTATTCAGTAATACGTGCAATAAAGGCAGTGGATGAGGCCGACGTTTGCCTTTTAATTCTTGATGCACAAAACGATATAACGGCACAGGACCTCAATATTTTTTCATTGGCAGTTAAAAAAGGAAAGGGTATTGTGGTGTTGGTCAATAAATGGGATGTGGTAGAAAAACAAACAAATACGGCGCGGGATTTTGAAAAATTACTGAAACAAAAACTTGCTCCATTCAAAGATGTTCCAATAATGTTCATATCGGCAACTGAAAAATTACGGATATTACAAGCAATGGAAATGGCATTAAAAGTATATACGAATCGCCAGCAAAAAATTTCAACTTCAAAATTGAACGATGTAATGTTGAAGGCGGTGGAATCGTACCATGCTCCTGTTGTAAGAGGCCATGCCGTAAAAATAAAATACGTAACACAATTGCCGACTACTGTTCCTTCTTTCGCATTTTTCTGTAACTATCCTGATGATATTAAAAATCCCTACAAAAATTATCTCGAAAACCAATTAAGAGAAAACTTTGATTTTACAGGGGTCCCTGTACGCATTTTTTTCAGAAAAAAATAGGCCTGGTTATTGTTTAATGAAAATTAGTATATCTTTCTTTTAATAAATTTTACACTTTAAAGAATCAAAAAAAAACATTATGAAAAAAATTTTTGCAGTAGTAGCTATCACCGCGTTTATGACTTCGTGCGGAGATAATAGCTCTTCAAGCACCGAAAGCACGACAGACTCTACAATGATGAGCACTGATCCATCAACTTCTATGTCTTCTGAAATGGCACCTATGGCCGCAGCGGATGGCAGTATGACAATGAAAGACGGAAAAATGATGGTGATGAAAGATGGTAAATGGGAGGCTATGGACCAGGAAATGACTTGTACGGACGGCTGTAAAGTAAAACCCAGCGGCGAAGTTGTCATGAAAGATGGCAAAAGCATGATGATGAAAGATGGTGAAATGATTGATAAGGATGGTCACATGATGGATGCCAATGGAAAAATGATGATGGATGATAATATGATGATGAAGGATTCAATGAAGTAACTGGTGGGAAGAAATCATAATTTTAATGTCGCTCTCAATAGGGCGACATTTTTTATTTGAAGTATCAAATCCTGGTTTCTTCGAATTTTTAAAAGAGCTGCTTGCAATTCTTAAAAGAATGAGTTAGATTTAGTAAACTTCAATATCTATAGACAAATTCCAAAAGGAGATTTTTTATTTTACCTACCGCCACCCGAAGCTTTTAACTGTTATTCTATAATTTTTTTTATTTTTTAGTATCACAATTTTTTTTGATTCGAATTTTTTATTTATGAAAAAAGTAGTTTTTATATTTTCAATTTGTGCAGTAATAATTTCATGCAAGAAAAATTTAAAGGAACAAAATCATGATTGTCCTCAAAGACAGCATTGGGATGAAGCACAGCAAAAATGTGTTGACGATTCTATAGTATCAGTAGATACAACTTCAAATTTATTAAGTGATACAACTATTTTAGTTGATCCTTTAGCTGTATTAAGTTCATCTGAAACCGAAGTAATAATTAATTCTACTAATTTTTCTAAACAGCCTACTGTTGGTTGTATTTTAATCGCGCCACCCTGTGCAAATGCAGAATATGGATTTATGAGGAAAGTTACTTCTATTACGGGTCCCAAAAATCAACTCGTGTGCGAAACAGAATTTTGTGGATTGGACGAGGCCTTCAAGCAACTTAATTTTGATTATACGTCGGTAGCACTATTTTCTTCAGCATATGATGTTACTATTGCTTCACATGCTGGAGATGCTAGTCCAAGTACTGGTAACGGAATTTCCGGATTGGATTCCACAATAAGCGTTTCAGTAAATTTTTCCCATAAAAGTTTAGTACCTGGATTAACACTAAATGGTACTCTAAAATTAAATATACTTTCAGTAAGATATAAATATGTAAGGAAAAGAAATTCTATAAGCCCAGAAGATGTTTTGATGAAAGTTGATTACAATACAACAGGAAGCAATTTAGAAATTATTGATACACTTTTTAACCCTATATCACTAGCAGCAGATACAATTAAAACATTCAACCTTCCCGCCTTCAGAGTTCCTATACCAATTCCGACACCTGTGGGAATAATTGTAATTCCTTATCCATTTACCGAAACAATATATATTACAATCTTACCATTGACAATTACCGCAAAAATGAAATTACAAATAGCACCATCATTTCATGGTACTATAGGCTGTGAATATTCTAACGGCAGTTGGAAAAATATTAGTAACATATCAAAGGACACTATAAACACTTCTGACCCATGCAAAAAAGATTTTTTCTTTTCGGGAGCAATCACGAGTGATCTAACATTATTTAATCCAAGATTTGTTATTGCGCCGATGGGCGTTAAATCATTAAATACATATTTTGAAATTCCCCACAAATTGTCTTTAAACATCCAAACAATTACTCCGAATTATTCTTTTAAATTTCGCGTAGACGCAAATGTTGGGGTGGAATTACCAAAATTTTGGGGAATCTCAACAAAATTTCAGGCTACCGCAAAACTTATTGATACAATAATTGCAAAGGGTGATTGGGGAACATGTGGTGATACCTTATCGCTAACAACCGGCAGCGTAAGTTCGATTACTCAAACATCAGCAATCTCTGGAGGCGATATATTAAGTGATGGTGGTTCCACAATAACAGCCAGGGGTGTGTGCTGGAGTACAACTCAAAACCCTACAATTGCCGATAGCAAAACCTCTGATGGAACTGGAACAGGAAGTTTTACAAGTAGTATAATCGGACTAACACCCGACACAGAGTATCATGTTAGAGCTTATGCAACTAATACTTCTGGTACCGCATATGGTAATGATGTTAGTTTTACAACGCTAAATTTGGATTCATGTGACTTAACTTTTACCTGGGGACCTCCCCCGAATTTACAAGTACTAAGGGAGAGTCATGTTTTGATGCCATCTAACATTTGGCAATATCTCACTGATAATGAAACTTTTGTTTTGTGTTCTCCTCAGGTAGAAGAAACTTTACCTGTTGGTATACATTTTAAAATGAAAAGAGGGGATTCGGCAACCATAACGATGATGTGGCTCACAACTACCGGTCCGGATTGGTGCTTATTTTTTACTGGCCCTGCCGATACTACCAATGTAACTCAAACTTTTTATTGCCAATGAGAAATACTAGTTTGATAACCTCTCTTTAACACTGTCGTAGAAATGACTTAATTGCATGGCTATGCGTGGAGCATGAGACCCTGGGTTGTAAGGATTGTAGTATTCATTTTATGCCGTTGCAGGGTATTCCTCCGTCCAAGTACATTCAGAAAGCAATAATATAGTTAACTAATTTTGCGTTTAGCCGTTGGTGATAGGTTTCCAATTTTGTGGCAACAGCTCAGATATTTTATTGATCGGATGGTTATTGATTCTTT
>JBBSPK010000052.1:0-17376 GCA_038258875.1 Chitinophagales bacterium | reverse complement strand
CTTCAGTTTTTTTAATGCCCCACCGGAAAGTATGATGCCGGAGCTATCTGCAATTTGTAGTTGCAAAGATTGAATTTGTGCGTGGCCAATGTCGAGCACGCTGTAACCGGTTATACCAGCAACGACGGAATTAATGTACATAGCTTCATTGCTGTTTATCTTTTCTGTTGTGGTAGAGCTAACGCCTGAACGCTGTGGATCTGTGATAGTTGTTGTCTGGTACCCGGGCGCCATTTCAAAAATTACTTCTGATGAATCTGTTTGAGCGATGGTCAATGAATCAAGGGAAGAAATCAGGCTTTCCAATTCAAATCTTGATCTTCCGCTGAGGTTAACATGTATGCTTTTTTGTTTCATCTTATTCATTTCAAAATTGGTATTAAAACCTTCCACCGATAACAGTTCGGGTGAAAAAATGCGTACTGCGGTTATACCTTTCATCCAGAATTTGTCGTAGAGATTCAATGGAACAAAATCAAAATCAATGTACAACGTATCATTAGCAACATGAGCTTTCAATTTACCGCCGTGGTATCGTTTCCAATCCTCCAGTATGCGCACTGAATAGTTAGGGCTTTGCTCAAAGGAAATCCTCGTGCCGTTTCCGCCGGTTATCCGGAGGTATTTAAATGGCTGGTTTAATACATTTTCGTACGTCCAGTAGATATCTGTTTTATCTATTTTATCATATTCCTTTTTCAAAATAATGTTGGAGCATAATAGCTCCCCAATTACAACAATCAACATTCCGAGCAAAACCTTTGACGTAAATTTCATAACTTATTTTTTAAAATTGTCTTTTACAAATTGATCGAACAATGTTTTGATTTCTTTAAAATCCATTTTTAAAAGATAGATGTTACGAAAAAAGACAGGCAGCTCATTTTCTATAAATTGTTCCCGCCTGAAAGTGAGTATACGTTCCAACGCATCTTCTTCTATAAAGTATCCGATTCCTCTTTTATTGGTAATGATATTCCGTTGCTGTAAAAAATCATAAGCTCTCTGCACCGTATTAGGGTTTACTTCCATATCCACGGCAAGCTCTCTTATGCTGATAATTTTATCACCCAGCTTCCATTTTTTTAAAAGAATCTGCTCGCAGACATATTCTGCAATCTGAATGTAGATAGCCGGGTTCTCCTTAAAATCCATTCATATATTTTAAAATTCTTTTTCACGCAAACGGGTATACGCCAGCAGCCATAACATTGCCGGAAAAATATACCACAAACTGTAATTAAAAGCATCCGAGATCCGTTCGGGCACCTGTATAGATCCTTCTTCCTTACCTACCGGAAGGGTTACATGGTTAAGAGGCCCAGCTTCATTTATATTTCCGAAAAACAGCATCCCCAAAAGCCAGTTCACTCCCACGATAACTATAATAAAAATACAAATGGATATAGCCACTTTTATAAAGGCTACTTTATTAAAATATAACGAGCCAACAAGCATAGCGCCCGTAAGGAAGAAAAACATTTGGTACACTTTCCAGGCGATAATACCGGTAAAAGAAAAAAGATACACCGATTCATATTGCTGCTTATAAAAAGGAGAAGCAGGATCAAGGCTGTGGTGATACATGGCCACGAAGCTGCCGTCAACAATACGATAAAACAGGAAAAAAATCAATGGATATAAAACGCCTGCAATTAAAACACCGGAAAGCCACTTTTCAAAATGAGAAGCGGGCAGCGTGAGAAAAGAAGACCCGCTTGCATTAGACGAAAAATAGCTGAACATAAAAGATGTAAGAAAGAAGCTGCCACCCGCAAGACCCCAAATAAAAGTAAGGTTTTGCGCTGCACCAATTCCTGCTAATGTTTTTGCAACCGTATACATTATTAAAACCAGCGCCATTAATAACCCGGTAAATCCAAATATTTGCATTGGACGCTCCAACACTGTTTTTTTTAGAAGAAGCCCAAATCGCCTTGCATTGAAAGTATTGTTCATCATGCTGTATTAATTTTGAAAAATTGATTTCGACATTGCCGGGTTTTCTGTAACTGCATTAAATAAGTGTTCCAGGTTTATTTTGGAATCTTCATTTCCGGTGTTTTCAATTACAATTGATTGTCCTTTTAGTGATTCCTCACTATATAGAATCGTACCTGTTACCGGCAGTTCGCTGACGGTTTTAAAGCATAATTTTTGTGCTATTTTTTGTACAGAGGCATTTAAAAGCAGCTCCCCGTTATCTACAATGATTACCCTGTCAATTAAATTATCGAGGTCACGAATCTGGTGAGTAGAAATAAAAATGACTTTATCATCGGTAAATACAGAAGCGATTAATTTTCGAAACTTTATCTTGGAAGGAATATCAAGACCATTGGTAGGTTCATCTAATAAAAGAACTTTTGTATTGCAGGCGAGAGCAAACGCAATAATGAATTTTTTTTGCTGGCCAAAAGAAAGCGTATTGAGCTTTCCTTTGTCATGCACATCTAATTGTTGCAGGTAATTAAAAAATTGCTCTTCATTAAATGCGGGATAAAACGGCGAAAATAAATTCTTATATTTTTCAATTGTTAAACCGGGTACATACACTTCTTCAGGGATAAAATAAATCGTTTCCAAAAATGAGGGCCATCTTTTTTTAGGTTCAAAACCATTTACCGAAATATTGCCGCCTTTAGGAAACAGCAATCCCATAAAATTTTTTAGCAATGTAGATTTGCCTGCACCGTTTTTACCCAACAGTCCGTAAATACTTCCGGCCTCAAGTGTAAGGGTTAAATTTCTGTATAGCAGTTTTCTTTTTTTATAACCAAAAGACAAATTTTGAATCTCTATCATTAGTGTATTAGTTAAGTAGTACACCTTAAAAGTATTTTATTTTTTGTAATTGAGAACTTTTTTTTTGCGTAGCGGTTTGCGGGCAACTTGTTACCTGTTGATTATTTATTGACGGCGAGGGATTTCCGTCCGCAAAACTTTTTGAGAAAAAGTTCAACTTTAGGAAAATAACTTTATTACCGAGACATTGATCATATTTCAATCATGTAGCATTCTGTTCTATTCCTTAATAAATTGCTGTGTATTTTTTAATTTACCCGATTGAATGGAAATTGAATAAACTCCCGCGGGTAAACCCATGGTATTAATGGAAGCGTCAGTGGTTCCGGCTTCCAGTTGTAATTGTTTTACAATGGTTCCTTTAGCATCAGCAATAGTTATTTCTGTTGCCGCAGGTATACCGGCAAGCCTGATAAATAATTTATCTTTTACAGGGTTTGGAAAAACAGTGATTGCATTAATCGCCGGCGCAGCAATTGCAATTATTTTGCTGTAAGTAAACCTTCCATCGGCATCCACCATTTTTAACCGGTAATAATTAATTCCCTTTAAAGAAGTGTTATCGGTATACCCGTAAGTTTTTTTGCTTTGCGTATTACCTGAGGCCGCAATATTTGCAAATGATACAAAAGACATTCCGTCAAAACTTTTTTCTATTACGAAATACTTTGTATTGATTTCTCTTTCTGTACTCCAGCCAAGTGTAACAGCTTTATTGCTGTACCTGCCATAAAAATCAAGAAGCGTAACAGGCAAAGCGGCTGTATAAAAAGTAATGATTCCGTCATAGGGATTGCTAAGGCCCGCACAGGTAGAATCTGCAGCGGAATTGTGATCAGTTAATGTTCCGCCTATAGCCATATTTGCTGTAATACCGGCGGCATCCTTTCGCAGGAACAAACCGCCACCTTGTGCTATATCCACATTCCCGGCGCAAACAAATTTGTAGGCAATAGTATCGTTCGGGTTAAGTACAAGCTGGCCGCTTTCAATTCTTGTGGCTCCGGATACATACAACGAATTAGTACAGGTAACTTTTGCGCAACCGGTTTTATTGATGATGAGTGTATCAACCGGGAAACCACCATACCAGTCAATATTGCTGTTCGTGCTTCCAAAAAATTCCAGTTTATAGTGACAATAATCCTGTAAGCAATTATTAATAGAAACATTGCCCTGGTAATTTGTAATACCCGCCACTTCAAAAATATCCTGTTCATTCACAAACACCTGCGCCGGGTTATTATAAAAATCATCTGAAAAGCCGGAGAGGTTTCCTGAAATTTTTAAGTCGCCGCTGATGCCTATTGTACTAACTTCCCCCACAGACACATTGCCATTAATAATATTAGGCAGCGGATTTGCGGGATCTTCCTGTAAAAAATTAGGGCCACCACCACCCGCATATCCAGTAATTGTGGTAACATTCCCATTAAGCACAGAACCTGAAGAAGTAAAATTAAAACCCTCAAATGGTTCTAAACTTACATTAGCGGAAACGAAATTTGCATTCCGCCCGATAAAGAAATTAAAACCAAGATTGTTAATATCATTTGTAATCGTGCTGTTTAAAATCGTATCCGTAGAATTATCGCCTAATATGAAATTGTTGGTACTAAAGGTACAATTGCTTGCATACATTTCCCCACCGGTTGACGAGCTTGCAAAAGAATGACCCCCCAATGTGCTGCCCGTAACCCTGACTTTTGCTGAAGGCTGCCATAATATATCACACCAATCTCCGTGTGAAAATAAAACACCAAAATTGCTGTTTATAACTTCCAGGTCTGTGATTGCAGGATTTCCACCATTCAAATAAAATTGCCCCCTTATTATATCAGAGCCGGAATCAATTAATGCAAAGCCACTATTGGAAGTATATATATTTATGCGTGCAGCCGCATCGATGTCATTGGGACTGTCAAAGGTCACCATAGTATTGCTTATATGCATGCTTTTGCACCTGTACCCCGAAGTATTATTGCTGCCAACAAAGAATTCCGGATTTACAATATCAGAAAGAAAACCTACTGTGGAAAGCCCGGATAGTGAATTGCTGATAACTACATCGTCGAGTTCTGTCGGTACTCTTTGAATCGCTGTTTGACCAACAGGTGTATTAATTTGTATCCAGCTAAGGGGATCGTTCCAGCCCATGTCAGTGTTGTATAATAATGTTATACCCTGGGCATTAAGGCATGCATACATATTAAGGCATGCGATGGCGATGACGACTTGTTTCATAACAGAAATTTTATAATGATTTTTTTGCTAACAGGACAGGGAGATTAAGCAGGAATTGTTGCAGCCGAGGTAAATAGTATTTAAATATACAATTAATGTGAACGGCAAAGAAGCATTTTTAAGGAAATTAATCGTCGCGGCGGGAGCAGTTGATGACATAACAATCCTATTTTTCTATATTTTTGGATCTGATGCGAAAGTTGTTAGAATTATAAAAAACTTAAATTATGAACACAGCCAACATACGACAACGGTTACATGATTATCTTGAAGTAGCTGACGATAAAAAAATCAATGCCATATACATAATGGTTGAAGATGAAATAGAACAAACTCTCGTTGAATATTCTGCTGATTTTAAAGTTGAATTAGACAGTCGCGTTAGTTATTATCTAAGTGGCGGGAAAATGGTATCTCCTTCGCAAATGAATAAAAGGCTCCAGACATTGCGGGAAAAGAGAAAGTAGCAATGGTTTATAAATATACTTTCGATCCTGTTGCTGCCCGTGAATATGAAGATGCATTTAACTGGTATGAACAAAAGAGTATAATTGCGCTGATAACCTAATCGTTGCTGTTCAGGATGCAATTACGGCTATATGTGCCAGCCCTTCCAGGTACCGCAACCTTTACAAAAATTTACGGGAGCTCACTCTAAAAAAATATCCTTATAATTTGATCTATTTTATTGATGAAAATAAAAAGCTAGTTACGGTTATATCGTTTTATCATCACAAGCGTAATCCTAAGGGAAAATATGATAAAGCAAAAATGAAAAAGAAATGATGATAAATCTTTCCGTGAAACCCTGACGCCTGGAAACTGGTCGAAACTTCTTGCTGCCATACCCCACATCATTTATTTGATAATGGCTAAAGGTGGTCTTACAATGATTTATAGTGCATTCGTCAATTTTAGTTTTGATATAACAATTTCCTCATTCTTATTATTCACTGTCACGCGCCTGTACATTTCAGGCATTGTTTTTTAATGTAACATTGTTATAAAATAAGCTTGCTATGATAATGAAGAAAATATGTATTGTTCTGCTCTTTGTTACCTCCTGTAATTTTCTTTTTGCCCAAAATAAAGTAAGCGTTTCGTCGCCGGGTAAAGAGTTAACTTTTAAGTTTGGCCTTGATCAGGGGCATCCGGCTTATTCTGTTAGCTATAAAAATAAAATCCTTGCAGAACACAGCAGGCTCGGGTTAACTTTTGCAGGCAATGATTTTTTTGGGAACGATATTGAAACAGGACACGTTACCCTTGCTAACGGTATTGATGATTATACACTGCCAATGGGCAAAACCAGTAAGGTACACGATACGTACAAAGAGGCGGCCATCCCGATGAAGGAACGTACAGGCAAAAAGCGGCTGATTTGGTTACGGGTACGGGTATACGATGATGGCCTTGCTTTTCGTTACGAGTTGCCGCAACAAAACGACTGGAACAATTATACCCTTACCGAAGAAAATACTTATTTCAATCTTACAGGAAATCCAACCGCTCGGGTAGCTTTTTTGGAGAATTTTACCACCTCGCATGAACACCTTTATAACGTAATTCCGTTGAAGGATATCAGGAATGATACTTTAATCGAGACGCCTGTTCTTTTCGAATTCCCTGGTAAGGTTTACATGGCAATTACAGAAGCCAACTTATTAAACTATGCAGGCATGTCGCTCATAAAACGCGATGGAATACTTACCAGCCAGCTAAGCCCGTTACCTGGCCAGGAAGCAATTAAAGTGAAGGCAAACCTTCCGCATCATACACCGTGGCGGGTCATGATGATCAGCGACCGGGCAGGAGCGCTCATCGAATCAAATATTCTTACCAACCTGGCCGAACCGTGTAAAATAAAAGACTTATCGTGGCTAAAACCAGGCAAAGCAACTTTTCATTGGTGGAATGGTGATATATCACCGGATACTACCTGGGAACCGGGACTCAATTTCGATTTCGAAAAATATTATATTGATTTCTGTGCCAGGAACGGCATTGAATACCACACGGTAATCGGTTACAGGCAGGTAGCGTGGTACCAGAATGACGGCGAACAATACGCACCCGGGCCGAACACAGATGTTACTAAACCCAGGCCGGGACTGGATATACAGGCTTTAAGCGATTATGCAAAAAGTAAAGGCGTGCGGTTGCGTTTCTGGGTGCACTGGCAGGCACTGTATCCAAAGCTCGACAGCGCCTTTGCATTATATGAGAAATGGGGTATTGAAGGAATGATGGTTGATTTTTTGGATCGTGATGACCAGGAGATGGTGAATATACAGGAAGAAATATTACAGAAAGCGGCGGCACATCATTTGGAAATACAATTTCACGGTGCCTATAAACCAACAGGCCTGAGCCGCACCTACCCCAATGAATCAACCCGTGAAGGCACATTAAATTATGAAAATGATAAATGGGGCAATCTTATCACGCCCGACGATGATATAAACATTCCTTTTACGCGGGGACTGGCCGGTTGTACTGATTATCATCTCGGCGGTTTCAGGGCAATGCCGCAAGCTGATTTTAAAGTGACAACGTTAAGGCCTCATGTGCTGGGGACAAGGTGCCATATGCTGGCGATGTATATCGTTTTAGAAAATCACATGGCAATGGTATGCGATTATCCCCAGGCGTATGAGGGCCAGGAGGGATTTGACTTTCTGCGTGAAGTACCGACTGTGTGGAACGAAACCGTTGTGCCGGGTGCTTCCGTTGCTGAATGGGTATGTATTGCAAGAAGGAAGGGATCCGATTGGTATTTAGGCGCCATTAATAACAGCACTCCAAGAACGGTTACTGTTCCGCTTAATTTTCTTGGTGCAGGAAATTACCAGGCAGAAATTTATAAGGATGCTCCCGATGCAGTAAATAATCCCAATAAATTAATTAAAGAGGCAAAAGAAGTTAATTCAAAAAGCACTTTTGAACTCAACCTGCCTGCAGGTGGCGGGGAAGTAATAAAATTACAGCCTGTTAAATAAATTCGTTTGATTTCTCTAACAATATTCCTGACGATAAAAGATATAAGGTGCTAATTACATTGGGCACAATTTTTTCTATACATAAAAATTATGAGCCAGGCATTTGTAAAAGAAAGTGAAGAACAGTGGTTGCACGAAGTACCACCAACTCTTAATGCATTAATCGTGTATTTAACTAGAGAGAATAATGGTGTAAGGGTATACGAGCAAAAGAATTTCATCGATGATAAAACAGGTAAAACAATCCATGCAATGAGCAATGGATTATCTTATGCTACAGATAAGGATAGCAAATGGTATGTTGTATAGCTCCCCGTTGCATTATCAACTATTGCGTAAGCACCATGCACTTCTTTCAATATTTCATTGGTGGACATTTAATCGCATTTGATTTGCCGAAATTATAGATGAGCCCAATTGCATTGGTAAAAAAATGATCTTTCCTGTCGGGGTTGGCAGATTGGCTAAAGCCATCGAGGTAATCGCTGGAATTAAACCGGTAGGTGGTTGAAAGATTTAGTGAAAGTTTGTTGTTAAGGGTATACCGTAAACCTGCACTAACAGGAAATACCAAAAGTCCCCTGGGCAGGCTGTGCGCCGTATCTGTAATAAGGCCTGTTGTAACCGGTGATTCCTGGCCAAAGTAATCAAGGTTATAATTACTGTAATCTCTTTTAATATGTAAAAATGCATAGCCAATACCTGCAGAAATATATGGAGTAAGCTTTGGCCCGTTTTCGCCGGCCGGTGGCACAATATTCCACACAATGCTTTCAGAAATTTCTGTAATGGGGGTTTCAAATTTAAAATTACGCTGCTGCCTGTAGGCTGGCTTTGAATATTTAGATTCATCCCCTTTAAGCTTACCAAATACAAGATTGGTTTTGAGTGACAGGATTTTGCTTAATTTATAATTACCATAGATGCCTAAACCCAATGTCATTGTTTTGAACGAGCCAATCTTTGATGGCGTAAGATCACCCTGGTAAACGAACGTATTCAGGTCTGCTCCCACTTCAATCTTTGCAGGGGAAAATTGTGCCCGCATGCTAAGGCCGACGAAGCAAAAAATAAAAAGTACGAATGCTTTTAAAGTGGTTGCTGTTTTCATTGAATTGATTTTTAGCTTTTATAAATTCTACATCAAAACCGGTACATCTTAGGATAGATGGGGGGTAGAATTGAGCCATAATTAATTCAATTGTTATAAGGTTACGGTTGCCGGGAATTAGTGAAGTGAATATAAATTGTTTTTTAGCAAAGGGTTTGCTAAAAATGTTGAATAGAAATAATGTGCCGGGGAAGCTATCCGGGGGCCTCCGCCTTTAAGTACAATTTTTAATTCAATACCAGGAGACTATTCCCTTCAGTTAATGGAAACAATAAATACACTACCACAAGTACAGGAAAAAAGATATGGGTTTAAAAATACTTCTTTCTTATTCCGCTGCAGTATTCGGTAGATAATTTGCCCGGTTTGGTGAACAACTTGAGTGTATTAAAAAAAAATTCCGCGAAAGTGAGTAATAAAATGCGCACTCTCATATAACCAGTGATGATATTTTGGTCTTGCAGGGTATAAACTTTTCCGTCTCAATTGTTGCAATACTTAACGGTAAAAATATTGCGGCAATTTTATACGTATGATGATTATTTAAAGTTTGGCTCATAAAGGCATAAAGCTAAGAGAAATTATAAATTATAATTTGTTGGGGTTGTGATAAATAATTGAGTGTATGATATCGATTCACATTATTATTAGCATGTCACGTGTTTCTTTATATAACACTAATGAGACTGCTATGCAAGTATGCGGCTCGCTAATTGATACTATCTATTGCTGTTCAATTCTAACTATGCTTCAGAAGCTTCTGCTAAAATTGCCCGGATAAATTCAATTAACAATTATAAACAATCAAATGAAAAAAATTATTTTTCTATTACCTGCCCTAATATTTATTATGGCTGGCCTACCTGCTTTTTCTCAGGACTATAAGACGGTTGCGGATACCGCTGCTCTTAATAAAGAGTATGCAAAACTTTCCAGTGATAATATAGAACTAACTGCCGACCTTTTAAAGGCAAAAAATGATTTGGCGGGATATACTGAAAAAGCTGATGATGCAACTTCAGATGCACAAAGCACTGCGATGGCTGTTACTGATAAAGCGTCACATGCAACTAACGGAAGTGTAAAAGATGCCAGGAGGGCAAAACGGGAAGCAAGAAGATCAGTAAAAGATGCAAAGGATTCAAGAAAAGCAAGTAATAAACTTGATGATCAAAATAAAAAAATAAGCAAGCTAAGTGCTGATTTGCTAAAAAACCAAAACAGGTTAAATGAATTAGATGTTATGCGCACATCAATAAATAATTCTCAGCAATAACAAAAAAATTAATTGAATGATACAGGGTTGTTCATTATAAGCCTAATGACGCATTCACCAGCCGTTGTTAAACTAAAGACAGGCTAATTACCAATTCGTAATTAGCCTGTCTTAATAAAAAGCCCTTTTGTGAACTTCAAAAACTTCTAAAATAAATTATGCCCCCGGATTCACCTCTGTTGTTGGATGATTGGCAACATCATCTTGTGTACCCTTTTTAAAAAAATCCTCAAAATGCTTTTCGGCTTCCGGAAAGTGTTCTTTAAAGACATCGGTTGCCTTATTCTTTAAATCACTGAAGTAATCTTTTGCGTTACCGGCTGCGCTTTCTGCCTCATCTTTCAGCTTATGAAATTTGTCTTTAAAAGCATCCGACATCTTTTGTTTTTCTTCTTCGGTCATTTTGCTGTACTTATAGGCGCCAAATGCGGCCGCTGCCCCTAGTAGAATTGTGGCAAGGTGTTTATTGCTTACGCTCATGGTATTAATTTTTATTTGTTTGGTTTAAATAAAAGCTATCTATCAATAAATCTGCCATAAAAAATAATGGCATGGTGTTTATGCAACTGCTTTGTCTTTGTCGTCATTTATTCTTTTTCTTTTAGCCTGAACAAAGAAAGTGAAGAATCTATTTATTTTACAAACAACAATTCATCTGCCACGGCACCATTTTCTTTTACGATCATCTTGACCGGTTTCTCATTCGCACCTCGTACAAATTCGAAAGTAAGATCCCGCTCTTTTGAGAAAAAAGTCGTGTCTGTCATTGGATAAATGGTGAAAGTATTTTTATCCATTTTTAATAGAAGTATGTTGCCTTCTCTAACAAGCGTTACAGTACCAAACTTCTCACTTTTATAGGTTCCGATAAGCCGTTCAAGTTGTTTAGCAGGCACAATTATTTCCTTTCTTCTATTGACGTAGTCCGGCTCGTGGTGGTTATAACTAAGAACACGTGTCATTTTCCATACCCCGTTTTTGAGCTGCCAAAGTTCTGTAAAGCTGGCAATACCACTTTGAAATTCGGGCTTACCTGTTGGCGTAACGTAGAATTTATGCTCTCCTGAAATAACAGCACCATATATTTTATCGCCATCCTTTAAAGGATATACTTTTACCGTTCCTGCAACCGCTTCTCTTCTTAAATGAGAATCATCATTTCCGCAAATATTTTTGTCGAGCGATTCTATCAATGCGGATGCACCTAACGTAATACCGCCTTTATCGTGATAGAACTCTACGTCATCCGAAAAAAAATCTTTGAAGTGGGCCGTATCACAATTATTATAAGCGTTCCAGAAAGCGCTGTCAAGATGCAAAATAGTAGCGGTTACATCCTGGTCAGTTTGTGCAATTACTTTTGGAGTAACGGCTAAAAGGATAGCTGTACATAGTATTGAATGGAAGGTTTTTGTTTTCATTTTCATTTTATTTAGTTAATACTTTTTTTATTCCCTGGCACATAAATTTAACTTGCTTGTAATTCTCCATTGAGTTTTCATCTTTGTCTAAATTTATTTCAAGTGTACCGGGATATTTTCTTATATAAAATTTGGTATGATCATCAAGCGCAATGGTACCATCGATACGTGAATTGACAAACGACAGGTTGCTTCTTCTGCCAAGCCTTTTGTCCATATAATTTTCAACTTTTCTTGTCTGGCTTTTACCGAAATATGCTTTCATAGAATACTCGTGATTGGACTCGCTATAGGTGATATCAATATTGTGATCATGGTGCATGCATGAACTTGCAGTAATGGCTATGAGCCCGTAAAATAATGCGTGTAACTTTTTCATTGTAATAGTTTACCGGTTAATAAATAAATGGCTTGAATGGCAAATGCCAAATTCAATTATTTAATAAAAGTTGAAGCTGAATGAAAAAGCCTTATGAAGTTGAATTACAAAAATAACAATCAAAACGGGCTTTTAAGTATGTTTATATAAACGGGAGCAAGTAAGGGATAAGCGGATAGATAGATATGTTAAACGTTTAGTTGATTGCGAGGTTATATAGCACTCTACTGTTGTTAAAAAACTTACGACAAATTAAACGTGACTGGCAACAATTTTTTCAAAATGGTTTTAGACTTAAGTAAATAAAAAAGCCGGGCTAATAAGCCCGGCCACCCTAAATACTTTTTTTTACTTTTTCATTTTACTGCTATCCATCTTATTCATTTCGGGCTGCGGCATCATTTTAGCCATATCCTGGGAATCCATAAAGCTCCAATGCTCTACTGCTTTACCATCTTTAAATTTTGTAAGTTCAATAGCGCTCATTGAGTAGGGCCCCTTGGGCATTCCCATAGTGCCATCACTGGTACCGCTATACTTCATCCAGCTATATACGTAATCACCATCTGCTACATCACGTACCTTTTCCATTTTCATATCCTTAAAATTCGTATGCACCATATTGATCATGGCTTTAAGGCTGTCTTTGCCTTTCATATCTCCCCTGTCAGTATGGTCGATAAAATCATCGGCCACAACACTGTCAATAGCGCTTGCATCCCCGGTTTCAAAAGCTTTACCGACAGCATCGGAAGCAGCCATATTTTTTTCTTCCTGCGCTTTGCTATCATTGTCTGCGGTGGTAGTGGCGGGCGGATTACATGAAGTACAAATGCAGAATAATCCTGCAAATGCAGAAATTAATATTTTTTTCATAAAAATGTTTTTGGTTGGCTCTAAGGTAAAAACTCTTTACATATTATAAAAAAATTTCTTTAACCGTTTTGATTATTGAACAGGTCTACGAAGAAATAAGAAAAGGCCGGAAAATATTCCGACCCTTTTAT
Organism: Chitinophagales bacterium; assembly: GCA_038258875.1. Classification (GTDB taxonomy): domain Bacteria; phylum Bacteroidota; class Bacteroidia; order Chitinophagales; family Chitinophagaceae; genus Ginsengibacter. The sequence continues at coordinate 4,134 of JBBSPK010000052.1, read as the reverse complement.
CCAAAGAAAAACCTGAAACCTATTTTGATATATACCCAAAAAGACCGTGTTCTTCACCATCGGGCCCGGCGGCAAAATATAGCCAGTTGGGATTGACAGTTGTTGCCGTCGCAGGTGCAAAAGAAATACCCCACAACCCATCAATTTCCAAAGGCTTATTTTTTGAGCGAAGCTGGCCGATAAATCTCCCGGACTCATCGTAGACATTGATGCGGCCATCACCAAAATTCCCCACGAGAATTGCATTATGCGTGTTGGCCATTTCATCATCTTCTGCAAAAAAGCCGGGTGAAGCCTGTGCCACTCCCCATGGTGCATTTAGTGTTCCTTTTGATGCAAAACGTTTTACCAATGAGCCGTCAGGATTGTAAATATCGACGTACCCGTTGCCAGGGCCTTTTTCTTCATCACCGTCGGAGCCCACTTTCGCATACATTACATAAAGTAGCCCGCCAATATTCTGAATATTAAACGGTGAATAACCTGGAGGAAGATGAGGGTCGCTAAAGGGCTTGTCAACTTCTGCCCATTCTTTATCATACACATCAATTTTATGAGCGCTGAAGTTGGCGACATATAAAAAATTGGCTCCGCCATCCTGTGCAATGGCGATTCCCGCATAAACAGCGCCGCTCGGTGAATCATCGATTGCAGTTACTGCACCGGGGCCTCCGTTCCATCCTGAAATAATGCCATCAAGGCCTGCAAAAATGAACCTGGCCGGGTTGCCGTTAGGGAGCTTAAAATCTGAACTGCTGTTAAATACCTGCCCCGACGGGTGGCCTCCCGTGGCGGCATCTCCCACCGATGGTATAGATACAGCAGGAAGCACTACATTACCATCTTTATCCCAAACTTCACTTAAGCCTGAGCCTTCAACGGAAACCCATGCCGTACCCCCCGGGCTGAAAGCAATGCCCCAGCCGTTTATAAAAGCAGGGTCAACACGTACTGCATTATATTCATCATTGTTGGCTACAAGATTTACCTGGTTAAAATCTTTAAGTATTTTAACCGGGTGTTTATTACAGCCGGGTGTTATAATAAATAAGGCTATCATGAAAGAGCAAAACGTTACCACGAAGGGCTTACTCTTTTTCCTGGAATTCGTATGCATAAAATTTAATTTAAGTTTTAAAAAATGAATGACTACAAGTATGACTATAGGAGCATACCTGTTATTTTTTTTTAATCAGGGGTAAAACTGCATGCGGATGAGGGCCCGATAGATGTATCGTTAGAAAAAAGAAAAGAGTTGCTTTTGTCGATATTAAAATAAAAAAAATGCAGGCAAATTGCTTATGGAAGAAGATATAATGCTTGATGAAGTGGAGATGCGATACAATTCATTTATTTAATATCGTTGATGCTTTCAATTATATTTTTCAAAAAGGCATTTTCATCAAATGAGCGATCGAAGGTGAGGCCAAGGCGAACAACTACCAATTTTTTAGAAGGGATAATATAAATAGCCTGGTATGCAAAACCATCACAATAAAACATGTCAGCGGGTACATCGGGATACTTCCTTTGCGACGGATTCTCTTTATTAAAACCATTTAGCCAAAATTGGTACCCATAATTTTTTAATTTACTTGTTGAAGGAGGTGTCGAAGTTTGATGTACCCAACCTTCTGGTAAAATTCTTTGTCCATTCCATACGCCATCATTATAATAAAGCAATCCAAAGCGGGCGTAATCCCGTGCGGTTGCATTAATATACGAGGAGCCTACATAAGTACCCGATGCATCTGGTTCCATGGAAGTATGATACATTCCAATTTTATAAAACAACCCGGTAGAAGGATAGGGCGCATAATTTTTTTCTCCTACGGTTTGCCTTATAATGCGTGAAAGAATATTGCTGTTTCCGCTTGAATAATTAAATACACTCCCGGGTTCATGTGCCGTTTTATGACTTGCGGCAAAAGCAGCCATGTTATCTTTTTTATAAAGCATATTTGTTACGTCGCTGGCTTTTGTATAGTCTTCCAGGAAATCAAGGCCACTGGTTTGCTGCAACAAATTTTCAATGGTAATGGCATGCCTGGGATCCGTTGGATTGCTCCATTCAGTAACGGGAGCAGCCTGGTTTACATTTAATTTACCCTGTTGAACCAATGTTCCAATTAATGTTGCAGTAAAACTTTTTGCCATTGACCAGCCATACATCATTGTATTTTTTGTAAAACCGGGGGCATATTTTTCAGCAATAAGTTGTCCATCGTAAACAACGATTACTGACCTTGTTCTCTGTGCTTTACCTGGATTGGGTTCAGTAAAAACTTTACTTACTGCTGCATCCAATTTCTTTTTATCAATTGCCGGTGATATAGTATCATCAAGTTTATCACCGTAAGGCCACGAAATGGTATCCATATTTTGTGACGGCGGCGCAGGTATTAAGAAAACCTGTGATCGTAATTCCTTTTCATCAATATCATTGATAAGCGTGCATCCGATTCCTTTGCGATAAATCGCTTTCTTCTTTGCCATCCCAAGGATGGTACTTGTTACAGAAGAATCAACATAATCTACTTTATTAGAGGCGAGCTTAAACGGGAAATCGGCCAGGTCACTTGATTCTATGTCTTTTTCATTTCTTTCAGAAACAAATATACAGGTACACATTTGTTTTGCATCATAGCCACTAATAATGGGAAATGATATCCATGCATAATGAATAACCCAGGCTAAAACAATTAATATAACTACCAGGCTTAAACGCCGGATATTTTTTTTCATGGTATGACCTTATTCAATTCAGATTTAAAAGCGAAGGATACGGATAAAAAACTTAGACGATGTCAAATCTGAACTAAATTTATGCATTTCAACTTTATTTTATACCCAGCGACCTAAGTTGTATTCCCGGTTCATGAATGAAATTTACATTCATGAGCATCCTCTTTATTTCTTTTTGCTACTAAACGCATAACCAATTTTTATAGAAAAGTAGCGGTTCTTAATGGTGCTGTCATCTTCGGGAAAGTCGGGACTTTTGTTGCCAATATTGCTTAATCCTAAATTATAATTACCGGAAATCATAAAGCCGCGGGCAAATTTGTAGCCAGCTAATACATTTGCTCCAAAATCCAGTCTCTTTATTTTATCTTGATCCGAGCCGAACTTAATTTTTTCATCCAAGTTATCTTCGGGAAAATCTTTATCGGTGTACTTTTCTTTACCGGAAATACCAAAAGACACGGATGGTCCCGCACCAATAAAAATTCCTTCAGTTTCCTTCACATGATAAAGAAAATTAAACGGTACTTCTATGTAATTAAGATTCAACTTGTCTTTGGTGGATTTGTCTTTAACGACATATCCTTTCTGTACAAAATTTAATGCAGGCTGAAAACTAAGGTTGGAACTTAAAGGGGCATCGACGAATAAGCCAGCTATAATTCCTGCTTTCAACTTTGGTGAGACTGAAATACCCCCTGCTTTTACACTTACATTCGCGAATGATGCACCAGCGGTGATGCCTACGGTTGTTTGGGCGATAACAGAAGCTGGTATTAAGAGAATCATTAACACCAGCGTTGTAAAAATTAATTTCATTTTGATTTTGATTTTTTTAATAAAAATTATGGTTTAAAAAAGCTAATTAAATATCTAAGACCTTGCTAATTGAAAAACTAAACTATCCCATATGGTTTTTTACATCAAGATAGACTTGGCAGTTATTCATTCTCATTTGTCAACTGACAAATTTCCTGTTGTAAATATCTTTCAGGGAGTGGCGGTTTCCTAATTGATGTTAGCTGATATTTGATTTATCTTTTTCAAATAATCCCGATGGGGAACAATTTTATTTCCCGGAGTTGCAATTTTTGCAAAAGCTCAATTTAGTAGCTATATTTATTAGTAAATTCCATTTGTGGTGAATGCAACGGAAGTTTAAGCAAAAAGAACCGGCAACTGTTTTTTAACACTTTGAGGGAACGTGTATACGGGAACGAAGAAAATTATTTTAGCATTAAAATTGAATATTGAGTTATGTCAACCCCTGAGAAACTTTCCGGAGGTATGCAATATCAACTCCAAATTTATTTTGCCGGAACACAGAATATCAAACCACAATTACCGGTATCATTTGAAGAACTGGAACAAAGAGCCCGTGAAATTATG
>JBBSPK010000051.1:0-17585 GCA_038258875.1 Chitinophagales bacterium | reverse complement strand
TTTGCAAGGTGGCCATAAATGGGGAACCGCGGATTATTATTTTTCCGGGTTTAGCAATATTTGGGGATGGGCGACGTGGAGGAGGTTTTGGAAAAATTATGATCCAATGCTTACAAAATATAGTGAACAGGATGTAGCCATTCACCTACCGAAAATATTCAATGATATTTTTTTGCAGGAAATATGGCTGGAAATTTTTAGAAAAATAAAATCAAATAAAATCGATACATGGGATTATCAATTGCAGTTTTTAACTTTCTTCGAAAATGGTTTGTGCGTAACGCCTAATGTTAATCTCATAAGTAATATTGGCTTTAGGGCAGATGCTACGCATACCAACAATCCCAACCATCATGCGCACCACGCCAATTTGCCAACAGGTGAAGTCACGAACATAATTCACCCGTTATTTTTTTTGCCTGAAAAAGAAGCCGATTATTTTTTTTTGAAAAAGGAATTTTACCTTGAAGAGAAATGGAAAAAATTTAAAAAAAATCAATTGCCACGCAGGCGTCTTAAAAGATGGATACGAAATCTGTTTAAATAAAATAGCTACTGTGCTAAGAAAAAACTTTCCATGTTTGAGAATTTAATACAAAAAAATATTTTAAAGAAAATAGATAAATTTCATAGTCTTGACGGCTGGCTTACTGATAAAGAAGCTGTGGGTCTTTATTCAATAGCATCCAGGCTTTCACGAAATGCAACAGTAGTTGAAATAGGAAGCTGGCAGGGAAAAAGCACCTTTTGCATTGCAAAAGGTCTTGCATCTGGTATTGTATATGCGATTGACCCTTTTAATGCCGATGGAGGTTTTGATGTTGAAAGTGACAGAGAGTACAAACAGAAAAAAGGAAGCGAAGATTTATTAGAAAATTTTACAAGTAATATGGAACGCCTGGAGGTGCTGAAAAAAATTGTTGTTAAGCAAGGCTACTCTTACCAGTTCCAAGGCGACATCAGCAGTATCAACTTTTTATTTATAGACGGCGATCACTCTATTGAAGGATGTAAAACTGATTTTGATTTATATTCTCCCAAAATTATTCCTGGTGGCTTTATTGCATTTCATGATTATTATGAGGAAAGAAATGATTTGGGCCCGACATATGTTATTAAAAATATAGTAAGGAAACATGATAATTTTAAATTTTATAAGCAGTACGATACATTATGGATCGCCAAAAAAACAGCGTGAAATTTGCTTAAAAACTGTTTATTCCTTTTGAGATAATCTCAAATAATATGAAGATGCCAGTCGAAAATAATACAGTAGATTACTCAATAATTATTTGTGCATACAATCCTGATGAGCGCCTGTTAAAACGTTGTTTGCATGCTGTCCATAACCTGGATACCAATAACATTACGACAGAAGTAATTTTAGTTGATAATAATAGCCAGGTTCCTATTGAAAGCTTGTCTTATGTAAGAGAATTCCTTCATAAAATTCCTGGTATGAAAATCATACTGGCCATTAAGCAGGGTGTAAAATATGCCCGCATCGCCGGGATAGAAGAGGCTAAAGGAGCGTACATTGTTTACTTTGACTACGACAATGAACCCGAAAGTGATTATATGCAGGAATTGAAAAAGCTCAATATCCAATATCCGCAGGTTGCAGCTCTGGGCCCGGGAAATGTATCGGTTGATTTTATTGATGGTATTGACAAAAAAATTGAAAGCTATGCACGCATAACCTTCCAGGAAAGGCATGAAGAAACAATCAAATTTGCGAGTGTTCAGGAATGGCAATCTTGTTACCCATTTGGCACAGGCCTCTGCACTCCTGCATTTATGCTGAAGGAATATATTAGCATGGCAAAACAGGAGAAATTTACAATGCCGGGGAGAACAGGTAAACAACTTACGAGCGGAGAAGACACGCAGATGGTTTTGCTTTGTATAAGTAAGGGATATTTTGCTGGTGTATCGCCTTCATTAAAAATCAACCACATTATACCGGGATCACGAACCAGTATTAGTTATTTAGAGCGACTGGCTTATGGTACTGGATTATGCTATGAAAATTGCATGATACAGGTTTTTCCGGGTTATGGAAGAGACCTCCGGCAAAAAATTATTTCCGGATGGAAATTTTCCATGCAGACTTTAAAAAAATACATGGACGTTAAATTAAATTCTGATCCGCAAAAAAAAATTGATTTGGCACAATTTATTGCTTTAAATGCAGGAGTGTATTTAGCATTACATAAAGAAATCCCGGGGATAGTTAAAAAAATAATTAAGAACCTGAAACTTGAATAAAATTTTATTCACGCAATTTAAAGCTGGCAGGCCGCAACAAAAACCCAGACCCGAAATCTTTTCAACCGGTAATCTTTTTCGAATGTTACCCAATAAAATAAATTCAATACAAAATATAGTTTCCGGCGTTTCAGTAATCATTTGCTGTTACAATAGTGCTTTGCGCCTGCCTGAAACATTGCAGCATCTTACCCGCCAAAATATACCCGGAAATTTTTTCATGGAGATAATTCTTGTAAACAATGCTTCAACCGATAACACGGCTGAGATGTCATCGGATATTTGGAGTAGAATTCAATGTAAGAATGCGAGATTAAAGATCGTAGATGAACCAAGGCCCGGCCAGATGTTTGCAAGAAAAAGAGGTGTAAGCGAAGCCGAATTTGAATGTATTATTTTTTGCGATGATGATAACTGGCTCGATACAGAATACGTAGTTACGGCGTATGGCGTGATGAACAAGGATGCAACGATTGGTGCTGCCGGCGGACAAAATCTACCTGTTACTAACTCCAACGGCTACCCTATATGGTTTGAAGAATACAAAGACAAATACGGAATGGGCATTCCGGCACAAACATCGCGGGATGTTAGTTACAGAACTTTTGTTCTCGGCGCCGGTATGGTAACACGGAGATCGCTATTTTTAAAGATATTTGATGACAGATATCCAACATTATTAAGTGGCAGAGATGGCACAAACCTAAGTACCGGCGATGATTTTGAATACTCCAGGCGATTGCTTCTATGGGGTTATAAATTGTACTATGAAGAAAAATTAAAGCTTGAACATTTTGTACCCAAGGAACGTCTTACTATTGAATACAGGCAACGGTTAATGAACGGCATTGAAGAGGCCGGTAAAATTTTGAATGAATATGATCTTGCCCTGCGGGTGCATAAAAAAAATAAGAATAAAAATAAAACCAGGCTTCTTTTATTATCGCCCTTCAGAATATTATTTTCAAAATTGGGATGGTCAAAAAGAGTAGCTATAGATGAGCAGCTTACTTTTTTTTATTTATTTCCCTTTACCATAAATTCAAATTCACCTAAAGCACTTATAAAGAAATTTATCCTTCGTAAATAATGTTCACGTTTACACATAACAAGCAACAAAATTTTTATAAGATATTTACATTTTATAACTCAAAAGTTAATCCTAAAATTCCAAGGTATCAAAAGGCTGTTTTCCGGCATTTCGGTTTTAATATTTTCCAAATTGCTGACGAAAGTTTTCCAACGCATGGTGATTTTTTAAATCACATTTGCCAAACTGTAACCGACACAGAATACCTGGTTATCTTTGACATCGATTGTATTCCCACAAAAAAAGACTGGTTTAAAAAACTGATGCATGACCTGCAGCAACCACGGACGATTGTTGGCGCTGCTCAAACTGCCAATCATTTGCGGGAAGGAAAAAATCTATACGTATCGCCATTCTTTTTGGCGATATCAACCGCGTATCTTAAGGAATTAAATTACCCTGATATGAAAATGACCGACGAGATGGATGCGGGCCAAAATCTTACAGAGCAGATAAAAATAGATGGCGGCAATATTACTTATTGGTGGCCGACAGATATTGAAGAAGTTCAATGGAATCTCTATCACCCTGAGCATACGAAATTCGGTTTGGGTACTACCTATAACGATTGTATTTACCATGCATTTTTTTCAAGGTTCGATTTAGCAGACAGATTTATTATTAAATGCAAATCGATTTTACCCGAGCTCGTAAAATTTTACCTGCGCATCACAGATAAAAAATGGAAAAGGGAGGAAGCAGAATGGATAAAAAAACTCAGATGACAAATTCATTCGTTTAAGATCTGACATTAAAAGCGATACCTATTTGTCTTTTACGCAACGAAAACCTGTGTGCTCCAATCCTGTATCAGGGCTGCTTTTCATTCGACGTGAAACTCGATAGCCCGAGCAATAGCTGTCATTACATAAAAATGATCCGCCACGTAATACTTTTACGGGTGAATAGGGTTGTTGTGGATCAAAGCTTTCAGCCGGACCAGTAGGATTAATACTTACTTTACCTGTTTGTGCTAACTGGTCATAATATTTTACATGATACCAATCGCTACACCATTCCCAAACATTGCCCGCCATATCATACAATTGATACCCGTTTGGTAAAAATGATTTTACCGGGGCAAGTCTTTCAAAATGATCCTTGTTGGTATTATGATTGGGAAATTGTCCCTGCCAGCTATTGGCTTTAGGTTTGCCTTCATCCACAGGCTCATTTCCCCAAGGATAAATATTATCATTTTTACCTCCCCTTGCAGCCCACTCCCATTCCGCTTCTGTTGGTAATCGCTTTTCCGCCCATTTGCAATAAGCCATTGCATCATCCCAGGATACCTGTACCACAGGATAGTCACCTTTACCAACAATAGAACTTTCGGGCCCTTCCGGATGTTTCCAATCAGCACCCGGAACCCAACTCCACCATTGTGCAGCGTTATTGAGTGATACTGCATGGTCGGGAGGTGTAAATACAAGACTCGCAGGAACTAATAAACTCTCATCAGGTTTATCGGTACCTGGCGGTAATGTTTTTTTTATTTCATCCCAGTCAGGCTTACGCCCGGCGGTAGTTACATAACCGGTTGCTCTTACAAATTCCGCGAATTCTTTGTTGGTTACTTCTGTAATATCCATCCAAAAGCCATCGACTTTTACAGGATGTTTTGGATATTCATCCGGGGCTGCCTGTTCATTATTACCACCCATTATAAATTCTCCGGCAGGTATCCATGCCATTCCTGCTGTGGATGTATCCTGCCGTATTTTTATTGCTGAAGCAAAATTATTTCTTTGTATATCTCCCGATTGAAACCTCCCTGGCATGTTGGTGTGGCAGGAATTTGTATCGCTGTTTGTATTAGTAATTTTATTATTCACACCCGGCGACTGACACGATACTACCAGCAAGGTAAATGTTATGCTGAGGAAATTTGAAAGATGTATAAATCGAAACATATTATGCGCATTTGCGCTGTAATCTTTTTTTAAGAATCTTTACAAAAATCCGTATTTTATTATAATAAATATTATCACGGATATCCTGGTTGATCTAAAGGATTTCTGTTTCAGATATGTAAAACTTTATGAAACTCAATTTTTTTTTAAAAAAAGCTGGTAGTTTCTTTTATCCATAAGTGATTCGTAAACGCCTTCATCTAAATTATGTAGTTGTGGTAACGTAAATTTATAAAAGTTTACTACATTTTGACTGCTTGAATATACTTTTTAGTTCTTGAATTGGATCAAAGATGAATATAAAACGAAAATCATGGCTGAAAAATTTGTAATAGGTGTGGATTACGGAACCGATTCTGTACGCTCTGTTATATTGGATACGAAAGATGGAAATGAAATTGCCTCATCAATATTTTATTATCCGCGATGGAGAGATGGTTTATACTGCGACTCCAATCAAAACCAGTTCAGGCAACACCCGCTGGATTATACCGAAGGCCTTGAATTCACGATTAAAGATTGTTTAAAGCAAGCGGGGAAACATGTTGCTGAAAATATAAAAGCAATATCAGTTGACACAACGGGGTCAACTCCCGTAGCTGTAAATAAGAATGGAACACCATTGGCATTATTGCCTGAATTTGAAACGAATCCAAATGCCATGTTTGTGTTGTGGAAAGACCATACTTCTGTAAAGGAAGCAGCACAGTTTAATATACATGCAAAAAGTTTTGGTATTAATTATTTGCAATATGTGGGAGGTATTTATTCTTCAGAGTGGTTTTGGAGCAAACTGCTGCATGTACTTCGTGTAGATGAAACCGTTAGAAGCGCCTGCTATTCGTGGATAGAGCATTGCGACTGGGTTCCATTTCTTTTAACCGGAGGCAATGATGTGCATCAAATGAAGCGCAGTGTTTGTGCGGCAGGCCATAAAGCCTTGTGGGCCGAAGAATATGGAGGATTACCCCCAAATGAATTTTTCACTTCATTAGACCCGTTGCTGAATTGTTTTACTTCAAGACTTTTTAAAGAAACTTACACATCTGATAAGCCTGCCGGAAATCTTTCAAAAGAATGGGCCGAACGTTTGGGTTTGTCAACGGAAGTAATTATAGGAGTAGGCGCATTTGATGCGCACATGGGCGCCGTGGGCGGGCAAATTGAACCATACCATCTGAGTAAAGTCATGGGCACCTCTACCTGCGATATGCTCGTTGCGCCAGTGAATGAAGTAAAAGGTAAATTAATAAAAGGTATTTGTGGGCAGGTACCCGGCTCCGTTATACCCGATATGATGGGTTTGGAAGCGGGTCAAAGTGCATTCGGTGATACGTATGCATGGTTCAGGAATGTTATCACCAATTCCTTTAAGGATGTTTTAAGAAATTCTGAAATTATTAATAATGCAACTGCGGAATTATTATTTAAGGAATTACATGAAAAACTAATTACACAACTTTCCGGTGAAGCCGCAAATCTTCCCTTGAATGAAAATGATGAGCTGGCTGTTGACTGGCTCAATGGAAGAAGAACACCGGATGCCAACCAACTGCTAAAAGCTTCTATTATAAATTTAAATTTAGGAACCGATGCGCCACGTATTTTTAAAGCCCTTGTTGAAGCCACGTGCTTTGGCGCAAAGGCAATTGTTGACAGGTTTAATGATGAAGGTGTTCCTGTGAAAGGACTAATTGGCTTGGGTGGCGTTGCAAGAAAATCATCTTACGTGATGCAGGTTATGGCAGATGTAATGGACATGCCTATCCGCATCCATAAATCTGAACAAACCTGTGCAATTGGCGCCGGGATGTTTGCAGCAACTGCAGCAGGAATTTACCATAAAGTAGAAGAAGCAATGGCAGCAATGGGACAAGGATTCGATGCCGAATATACACCACGTAAAGAGAATGTTGAATTGTATAAAAAAAGATATGAACAATACAAAGCACTGGGAAAATTTATCGAGCAATGAGTAAATATGATAAAATAAAACAACTCGCTTACAAAGCCAATATGCAACTGCCCGAATTAGGGTTGGTGCTTTTTACATTTGGAAATGCAAGCGCCGCTGACAGGAACGAGGGTGTATTTGCCATTAAGCCAAGCGGCGTTCCTTACGTGGAACTCTCGGCAGAAAAAATGGTGATTGTTGATTTTGATGGCAAAACAGTTGAAGGAAATCTGCTTCCTTCATCGGATACACTTACTCATGCGGTACTGTATACAAATTTTGGAAAGATCAACGGAATTGCGCATACGCATTCCTGTTATGCAACGGCATGGGCACAAAGCCTGCGTGATATACCCATCTACGGAACTACCCATGCAGACCATACAACTTTTGATATACCATGTGCACCACCAATGAATGATGAAATGATACAAGGTGATTATGAATATCAAACCGGTTTTCAAATTATCAATGAATTGAAAGAAAGAAATATAAGCTATGAAGAAATGGAAATGATGTTGGTTGGCAATCATGCCCCATTTACCTGGGGCAAAACCGCAGAGAAAGCGGTGTACAACAGTGCGGTGTTAGAGCAAATCGCTAAGATGGCATTTATAACAGAAACTATAAAGGCAGATGCATTGCGGTTGAAGGATTCGCTGATAAAAAAACATTATGAGCGCAAGCATGGAAAAGATAGTTACTACGGGCAATAGCATTATTTCATTTTCGTCACCTCTCCCTGAGGAGAGGGGGTTGGGGATGAGGCTTAAAAAGTAAATTACGAAACAAATATTTCTTGCATTCTTTCTACACCTTCTTTATTAATTTTTGACTATAACAATGACAGGTTTATAAAAAAATGATAACATGATTAATCTTAAGAAATTTGAAGTGTGGTTTGTAACAGGCAGCCAGCATTTGTATGGTGAAGAAACATTGAGGCAAGTAGCTAAAAATTCAAAAACAATTGCAGCATCGTTGAATGCTTCGCAAATACCCGTGCATATTGTGTCTAAGCCGACCGTAAAAACAGCGGAAGAAATTTATGCTATTTGCCAGGAAGCCAGCGTAGCTCAAAATTGTATAGGTGTTATCACATGGATGCATACTTTCTCCCCGGCAAAAATGTGGATTGGAGGACTGAAGATTTTAAATAAACCGATACTTCATTTACACACGCAATTCAATCGTGATATTCCATGGGATAGTATCGATATGGATTTTATGAATCTCAATCAAAGTGCGCATGGCGATCGTGAGTTTGGTTTTACTATGAGCCGCATGAGAATGGATAGAAAAGTAATAACGGGGCATTGGCAGGATACAATGGTTATTGACCAAATTAATAAATGGACAAGAACCGCCGCGGGATGGCACGATTGGCAGGGAGCTAAGTTTGCACGCTTTGGTGATAACATGCAGAATGTTGCCGTTACCGAAGGTGATAAAGTAGAAGCAGAAATAAAATTTGGTTATTCTGTAAATACCTATGGTGTTGGCGATTTGGTAAAAGTGATTAATCAAACAAGTGAACGTGCAATTGATAAACTGGTACAAGAGTATGCAGATAGTTATACATTATCGCCAACTTTACAAAAAGGAAAAGAACAATATCAATCATTACGCGATGCAGCAAAAATCGAAATTGGAATACAGTCATTTTTAAAAGAAGGAAATTTTAAAGGCTTTACTGACACATTTGAAGACCTGCATGGATTAGTGCAATTACCGGGTATTGCGGCGCAACGGTTAATGGCAAAGGGCTACGGCTTTGCGGCAGAAGGCGATTGGAAAACGGCTGCACTGGTTCGGGCCATGAAGGTAATGGGCAGTGGTCTTGAGGGAGGTAATTCTTTTATGGAAGATTATACGTATCATTTTGAACCGGGTAATGAAATGGTACTAGGATCGCACATGCTGGAAATTTGTCCTTCTGTTTCAAACGGTAAGCCCACATGCGAAATTCATCCGTTAGGTATTGGCGGCAAGGCAGACCCTGTGCGTTTAGTCTTTAACGTTAACGGAGGGCCTGCATTAAATGCATCTGTGATTGATATGGGCAATCGTTTCCGTTTATTGGTAAACAATGTGGAGGCCGTAAAGCCAAAAAATAAACTACCAAAACTTCCTGTTGCAAGAGTTTTGTGGAAGCCATATCCGGACATGAAAACCGGGTGTACTGCATGGATATTGGCTGGTGGAGCACATCACACCTGTTTCAGTCAAAATTTAAGTGCGGAACAATTGGAGGATTTTGCATCCATGGCAGGAATAGAATATATATTAATTGGTAAAAACACAAATTTGTATAACTTCAAAAATGAATTAAGATGGAATGATGCCTGTTATAGATAAGAAATAAATTTTGTTGATGAGATTCCTCAAATATTAACTTATAAATTGCTTTAGCCAAAACTTTTTTAACCTAAACATTACGATTGCTTATGAACCAGCATTTTGTTTTAACCGACTACGTGGTTTTCATTGTCTATTTTATTATTGTTGCTGTTTACGGTTACAGCATCTATCATAAACGAAAAAGAAATGAACATGATGCAAAGGCATTTTTTCTTGCAGAGGGCACACTTACCTGGTGGGCGATAGGAGCCTCATTAATCGCATCAAATATTTCGGCAGAACAATTTATAGGCATGAGCGGTGAAGGCTTTTTCCTGGGCATCGCTGTGGCGGCCTATGAATGGATTGCAGCTGTTGCCCTTATTGTTGTTGCCATTTGGTTTATACCTGTATACCTCAAGAATAAGATATATACGATGCCCCAGTTTTTAAAGACAAGGTATAATGAATCCGTGGCTTTGATTATGGCAGTTTTCTGGTTGTTCCTTTATGTGTTTGTTAACCTTACTTCCATTTTATATTTGGGAGCAGTTGCTATTAACGGCCTTGCCGGCGGTGATTACCTGCATCCAATAATGATTGGCCTGGCAATTTTTGCGTTGGTAATATCGCTGGGTGGCATGAAAGTAATTGGCTATACAGATGTTATACAGGTGGCAGTACTAATTATCGGGGGCCTGGTTACAACCTATATTGCGTTAACCGTGGTAGGGGAAAAATTTGGTGTAGGTAGTAATGCCATCGCAGGGTTTAAAGCATTACTTCATAATGCACCGGAACATTTTCAAATGATTATTCCCAAGCCAACAGCATCCTCTTCTCAAAATGATATCAACAAATACATCACTTTTCCCGGCATGCTCTCTTACCTCGCAGGTATCTGGATAATCAATCTCAATTACTGGGGTTGCAACCAGTACATTACCCAGCGGGCGCTGGGTGCTGATTTGCAAACAGCCCGTACGGGAATTTTATTTGCAGGTTTTCTAAAATTATTAATGCCGGTTATCGTCATGCTGCCCGGCATTGCGGCTTTTGTTTTATACTCCAAAGGACATTTACCACAATTGGTTGGCGGAAAAGACGGCGCCTATTCAGCAGTGCTTGAATTTTTACCAACAGGTTTAAAAGGGTTATCCGTTGCTGCATTAACCGCAGCGATTGTGGCGTCATTGGCGGGTAAGGTAAACAGTATTTCTACAATATATACACTAGACGTTCACAAAAAATATATCGGTAAACAAATTGATGAAAGAAAGCAGGTAATCGTTGGCCGGATAACGGTTTTCGTTGCAATGATAATTGCGGTTGTATTCACATGGAGTGATTTACTGGGAATTGGGGGTAAAGGCGGATTTACTTTTATTCAACAATATACCGGATACATAAGCCCTGGCGTATTCGCGATGTTCTTCCTCGGTATGTTTTGGAAAAGAACTACCGGGGCTGCTGCTGTTGTAGGCGTTATCCTGGGATTTTTATTGTCGGTTCTTTTTAATGATTTTGCTCCGCAATTATTTGGTAACGATACATTTTTATACACCGCTTATCATACTATCAATGATAAAGGCCAGGATATCTTTGTCATTCCATTTCACATATGTATGGGTCTCTCTTTTGTAATTACAATGATCGTTATGATTGCGATAAGTATGGCCGGACCAAAAATAAATCCTAAAGCATTTGAACTGGATAAAAGTATGTTCAGGCTGCGGCCTCAAACCCTTATTCTCATTGTGCTGATGCTTTTAATATTAACTGCATTGTACGTAAAATTCTGGTAGGTGGCTGGCGCCCGGTAAATGATTGGTGATGAATAAATAAATAATAAGCTTACGTTTCATTAAAAGCTGGGCCAGAACAGATGGCAACGGCATTGGCGTTAAAATAATTTGGAATAATTATTTAATACATCGCGATAACGCAGGTGTTATTGCAACTTCACGGCAAGTGTAAAACGTATTGTTCAATGAACTTCGCAATGCCGGCCTTTTGTTTTATAACCGCAAACGCATAGAGCTTAACAATCCCATGGTTTGGAACTGATAAAAGTTTAAATTCCCTTTGGTCAAAAAACACGACAGCCGATATCCCTTCCTGTATATAATTTTGTGATGAATTGCAGCAAAACATTCTCTTCGATTTCGTTTGTGATTTTAGATTGAAAAAAAGACATGCAACCGCGGCGACCTTTTTTAGACCTTATGAGATTAATGCTTACAACTTCCGGCGGGGGTATTTGTTTCAATCTATATGCCTAACGCCATACTCAAAAAAAATAGAACTGACATAAATTCAAAAATATAAAAAACAAAAAATGGAAAAGAAATTACAAGGCCAGGTTGCAATAATTACTGGAGCCAGCAGTGGCATCGGTGCAGGTGTCGCTAAATCAATGGCAGTTGCGGGTGCAACAGTAGTGGTTAATTATCCCGTACCTGTTACAAAGGATGCGGCGGATAAAGTATTAGAAGAAATACTAGCCAAAGGGGGCAACGGTATTACTTATGGATGCGATGTAAGCAAGGAAGACGAGGTAATAAAAATGTTTAGTGACGTGATTGCAAAGTACGGAACCGTTGATATACTTGTAAATAACGCGGGTCTTCAGCGTGATGCAAAATTTACCGAAATGACGCTGGAGCAATGGAATTATGTTTTAGCCGTAAATCTTACCGGGCAATTTCTGTGTGCACGTGAGGCGATTAAAGAATTTTTAAGAAGGGGTATCGATGAAAAGAAAAGTAAGGCCGCTGGAAAAATTATCTGCATGAGTAGTGTACACGAAGTAATTCCGTGGGCAGGCCATGCAAATTATGCCGCAAGCAAAGGAGGCATCATGATGATGATGAAAACAATTGCGCAGGAATTTGCTCCCAGGAAAATTCGTATCAATTCGATTGCACCTGGTGCAATTGCAACTCCTATTAACCATGACGCCTGGGACACTGCAGCCCACCTGCAGGATTTATTAAAATTAATTCCCGAAAAAAGAATCGGCCAGGTGCAGGATATTGGTAATGCAGCCGTATTTCTTGCCAGCGACGATGCCGATTACATAAACGGGACTACATTGTTTGTTGATGGAGGTATGACGCTGTATCCGGGTTTTGAAGATAACGGTTAGAATTTCGTTTAGTGGAGTCCGTTTTAATTGAGGAAACGAAATTTTGCACAATCACATTCACTTCTATTTTTAAGCACGAAACTATGTAAGAGCATCGGAAGCATCTCAGAAATTTTTGACGCAGATGCTCCGCACCACCCACGCGGATGCGTTGCCCAGGCATGGAATGTTGGTGAAGTGTTGCGGGTGATTAAGGAGTATGACTTGGATGAAGTGAAGAAGAAAAAGGAGGGGGTGGAATTAAGTACTGTTTAATGTTTTTTCAAAAATAATTTTACTGCGCTTATCTCAACCCTTGCAGAATTAACCGTATCTACAATTGATAATAATTGACGGTAATAACCGCCAGCTTTTTCAAGGTCACCGGATTTTTCTGCCGCAAGCCCGGCACCATAAAGCCCGTTAAAGCGGTTGGGATGATTTTTCAAATCTGCTTCATAAGTTTCCAAAGCCTTGTCCGGTTTGCCCATTTGTAATAACATGTCTGCTAATAATTCTCTTGCCGGGATTACTTCACCGGGAGTAACCGGGTGCTTTTGTGTTTTGTCTTCCATATCGGCAGCAGCATTCATAAGTACTAATGCTGCGTCATTTTTCCCTTCTTTAAATTGTATCCATGCTTCAGCTGCTTTAATTTGTATTTGTACCTGGTTGGCTTTATAAGAATCTTTTTGTTTTGTTAGGGTATCATATAGGTTGTTTAGTTTTTTCAACTCTGCCATAGCTGAATCATTATGACCAATATGCACAGCACCTAATGATCTGGTAAAATGTACAATGGCTTCCTGCCACGGAAAATTTTTCCACGGAAAGTTGGAGGGATATAATTGCAGGTTAGCCGCTTCGTTCCACATTTTGTTTTCCAATAAATAACGGGAAGGAATAGCCGCAAATGCATAGGCAACTTTAAAATTAACCGGGTAAACTTCATTAATCGTCTTAAGATAATCCCATTGTTTTTTCGCGAGACCGTCTTGTCCTTTTTGCAAGTATGCATAAACAAGATAGTCCAGGCCATGAAGCTCTTCATCCCAATGCCCTTTAATGCCAGCGGCTTCTGCATAACATTGAGCAGAAGAGACGGAAGCTAGATTTGAATTAATACATTCATCCCACAGGCCCAGTCTTGTAAAAATATGCGAAGGCATGTGAAGTGCATGTGCAGAAGAAGGAGCAATAGACGCATATTTTCTCGCCATGGGCAAGGCCAGTTGTGCAAGCCCGGGATAATCATACGTGTGAATAAGGTAATGTGCAATACCCGGGTGGTTGGGCTCACCTGGATAAAGCGCATTTAAAATTGCACCCGCCTTTTTTTGATTGGAAAAAGAAGTATCAGCAGGATCGGCTGCGGCATCAAGCGCCAGGGCGTAAAAGATAGCAGCCTCTTTATCATTTTTATAAGCTGCATATACGTTTTCCATTTTCTTTTCATAGTTGATACTTCGTGCCTGGTGATTCACGTTGTTCCAGTCCTTATAAAATGCTGAAAGCGCTTCGATATAATCCGTTTCCCTTTTTGTCTTTTTATTAATTGAACGGGCGATTTCAAGTGCTTTAGATCCCTTCTTAAGTTCAGCTTCGGACGGAGGTGTCCAAAGGGCATGATAGTTGCACATCGCTACGCCCCAGTAAGCCATGGCACATTCCGGCGCTTCACCGATAACTTTTGCAAAAACTTTTTCGGCCTCATCATATTCAAATGAATGCAGCAATGCTACCGCAAGATCAAAATCTTCTTTTACTTTTTCACTGCCGGATACTTCAAAATCAACTGAGCCAAATTGTTTATCAGGAGGCCCGCAGGAAATAAGGTCTCCCCTTTTGAGATTAATTTCATTTATTGCTTCTTCAGACGGGCCGTTATTTTTCGCGTTGCATGATATGAGGATCAATGAAATTAAAATACAGAACGTCGGCGGGTGCTTCAACAATAATCCTTTCGTATTTTGAAAGCATCTTTTCATTGAAAATCTTTTAGGATGTGATGGCAGGGCGTCAAAGTTTCTTAAAAATAATTACATCAATTTTTTTACCAAGAGTAAAATTATAATTTTTCGTAAATACCACCTGCTAAATGATTCGCGAAGAAATTCTGCTGTAAAATTTTGTAAAAGAGAGTTTGCTTCATCCGTCAATTGAACGACAATAGTTGTTTGGCAAACACATTCAATTTGCATTGCAACATATTATTGCACAAAATGAGCAAGCTGCAAAAAATCTTTTAATTATTCTTGCCAACGCCAGCCAGGAATTTATAAAATCCCTCCATAAAAGGAATTAAAACATATGAAAAAAGGAGCGACGAAGGAAACAAAAAATGATTTGACCGTGGTCGCCCGTGGAAGTAATACTTTTGTGCAAAATTAAAATTGATAAAACTTAGTATTTTTTATCCCAACACGACAGGGAAAAAATTTGATAAAAATTATTACCTGGATGTACATATGCCTATGTCATTAAAGTTACAGGGCGAAGCCGTAAAATCTGTCAATGTTGACTTTGGTCTAAGCGGTCTTCCGGGAACGGAACCAACCTATGTTGCTATTTGTCATTTTGTGTACGACTCTTTTGAAGCATTCGAATCAGCATTTATGCCGCACTCGGAGACACTAATGAAGGATATTACCAATTATACCGATATTGAAACAATTATTCAATTTAGCGAAGTAAAAATTGCTTCATAAATTTATCGTTTCAATTCCCCCGTTATATGCATGACAAAATAAAAATTACCAGCACCGAGATATTATCCTCAAACTGGTACACCTTAAAGAAAGTTACTTACAAATATTTCAAAGACGGTGAATGGAAGGAACAAACCCGGGAAGCTTATGATCGCGGTAATGGCGCAACGATTTTGTTATACAACAAAGAAAATAAAACCGTCATCTTAACAAGGCAATTCAGGCTACCGTCTTTTATTAACGGGAATGATACGGGTATGCTTATAGAAGCCTGTGCGGGCCTGCTTGACAAAGATAACCCGGAAGATTGCATCAGGCGTGAGACTGAAGAAGAAACCGGTTATAAAATTTCACAGGTTAAAAAGATATTTGAGGCATATATGTCACCGGGCTCCGTCACGGAGATGTTACATTTTTTTATCGCCGAATATGCAGCATCAATGAAAGTTAGCGAAGGTGGCGGCGTTGAAGAAGAGCAGGAGCATATTGACGTTTTAGAAATGACTATTGATGAAGCGTTCAATATGATCGCTACCGGCGAGATAAAAGACGCCAAAACAATTATCCTGCTTCAGTATGCAAAACTTAATAACCTTGTTTAACACATCCTGCGATTATTAAGTTATTAATAAACGGGGATTCTCTAAAAAAAATGCCGGGAGTTAATCATAGACCTATGATTACACTACCCGGCAAAATGTGCGATATAATTATGCTACGGCTTTTTCTTCTTCTGACTTCACCGATTCTGTTTTTTCTTCATTAGATTTCACCAATTGCACTTCACAATTAATATAAACATCTTCACTTACCAATACACCACCCGCTTCCAAAGCTGTATTCCAGTTGAGGCCCCAATCTTTCCGGTTTATTTTTCCATTAATGGTAAATCCTGCCTTTTCATTACCATAAGGATCTTTCACTACTCCTCCAAATTCAACATCCAGTTTTATACGCTTTGTTATTCCTTTAATAGTAAGGTCTCCATACAATTCGTAGCTTCCATCATTATCAACATTTTCATAAGTGTTTGCAACGAAATTTATTTCTTTATGATTTTCCACATCAAAAAAGTCAGCGCTTGTTAAATGCTGGTTCCTTTGTTCATTTCCTGTGTTAACGCTGGCAGGATTAATCCATACATCAACTTCAGCGGACATAAAATCATCACCTGTTGTATAAATACTTGCTTCCACTTCATCAAACACACCTTTTACATTTGTAATCATAAGATGTTTTACTTTAAAGGCAATCTCCGAATGTACCGGATCGATTACCCATTTTACTTTTGTTCCCATTTTTTAAAATTTTAAAAGATTTATAATGTTATTTTCAATTTTCATACCGGTTTAACTGCGTTCGATTGTTTCCCCCTAATGCCTGGTAAATTTCATTGCTTAGCAACCCGCTGCCACCGCCATAATGCTGGATGATTTTGACGGAAGAATTTTTTCTCCTGAAATAGTTGCACAATTTTTTTTCACAATCTTCAACAAGACCACTACTTAACAGTATGATGTCAAAATTGTTTTCATCAAAAAGAATTTTAGCTTCATCATCCCGTAAAGCACCCTTCGCATGCCAATCATTGTTCTTATTAATTAAGCGCAATAAGGTTTGCAAAATTTCTTCTTGCCTGCCCACCACAAGAATATTAGTTTTCATGAAATTCAAATTGGTTATTCAATAGGATTTCGTCTAGCCCTTTACGTGACCTTGGTGTAAGCTCCCGGCTCTTAAAAGGCTCATCAAGTGTTTCAACGTCGCCAGCATAACCCAAAGCGATCATCACTACAGGTTCAAGGTCTTCACCCAGGTTAAGCAATACTTTAGCTTGATCTTTTGAAAATCCTCCCATTACATGCGTGTAAATTCCCATACTGTTGGCCTGTAAAGTCAACAAAATATTTGCTGCCCCAATGTCATGCAAGGCCTCATGATTTATTGCATCGTTTGCTGTGTATTTAGTTTTCCTCACACTTAATATGAAAGCCGCAGCTTTCATGTTCCATGGCTTATTGCCCGGAAATAAAATTTCAAGGAAAGAATTAAATAGTGGTGTGCCTTTTTGTGCAACCACATATCTCCACGGTTGCTCATTCATTGCGCTGAACGACCATGTTGCTGCCTCAACTATTGTGTTCAAATCATCCATGGAAATTTTTTTATCAGAAAAACTTCTCGG
>JBBSPK010000050.1:0-17747 GCA_038258875.1 Chitinophagales bacterium | reverse complement strand
TAATTCCCAAAGACGAGCTGGACCTATCACTTTAAAAAGAGGCATGGATAACTTTGTTCAAATTTTTAATGGATGGTGTCTTGCATTAAAACTTTATGAAGATGTGGGTACACACTAGCCACTGCGTGAGACACCTGCGGCAGACTCAGCTGAGACAGCAATTTCGCCACGTGATTTTGAAAATAGTTTTTATCATGGTAACTGTATTTTATTCACTTCTTAGTGTCTTTACAGGATTCATCAATGCGGCCTTTATCGATTGATAGCCTATTGTAAGGAGTGCTATAATTATGATGGACAAGGCGGCAACGATGAATACTCCAATGCCCGGCTCTATCCTTTGCGCATAATTTTCCAGCCATTTTTTCATTGCAATAAAGGCAAGCGGCAGGGAGATGATAAGCGCAATAAAAATTAATTTTAGAAAATAACCTGAAAGCATCAGCACTATATTTCTTGCGCCTGCTCCCAGCACCAGCCTCACACCGATTTCCTTTGTTCTTAATTCAATTACTAAAAGGGAAATTGCAAAAAGCCCCATGCAGGAAAGAAATATGGCTATGCCGGAGGCGAGGCCAAATATCCTGGTGAGTGCATTTTCATTAGTATACCATGCGTTGATATTTTCATCTAAAAATGATCCTAAAAATTCATTTCCGGGAGCCAGCTTTTTCCATAGCCCTTTTACCTTATCTACTGTTTGCAGTACTTGTTGATTTTTTAATTTCAGGAAAATATAATTGACAGGTTCCTCACCGGAAATATGCATGGTAATTGGTTTGTGCTCCATTGCTGAAGAATACAAACTAAAATCCGGCACAACTCCAATAACCTGGTACCCGGCGGAAGTTGAATCTGCTCCAAAAGATTTCCCCACAGGATTATTTTCTCCAAGTGCTTTGGCCATGCTTTCTGAAATAACAACTTTATTATTTAAATCTGCCACATAGCTCCTGTTAAAATCACGTCCTGCTACGAGTGGGATATTCAATGTTTTTAAAAAATCAAAATCAACAAGCATCCAGTCAGTGGAAATTTTACGATCCTTTTCCTGGAAGTCCACTACGTTCCTTGCTGTTACCCTATCCCTGCCTTTTCCAAGATTAAAACCGCTTCCACTAATTGAAAGAATATTTGCATCGGTTTGTAATTCGTTTCGGAAAATAGATAAAAGCTTTCTTCCATCTGCCTGGCTGCCTACAGGAATGCTATAGACAAATTCCTTTTCAAAGCCCGTTGGAAGTGTTCTTAAAAAATCTAATTGCCTGGCAGAAATTAAAGACACACATATTAATAAACCGGAAATAGCAAATTGAGAAACAATGAGCGCATTTCGGAAAAAACTTTTTTTACCAGCCGAAACTTTTCCTTTTAAAATTTCTACCAACTTAAAATTGGCCATCTTTATCGCGGGATATCCTCCTGCAAAAGCTGTCACTAATGCAAACACCAGTAAAATGATACCTACAAAACCAGGCTCTGCAAGATTTGCCAATTTTATTTTAGTATCGAACCGGGCATTAAATTGAGGTAGCAAGATTACAGAGAGCAGGATACCGGCAGCAAAGCCAAAAAAGCAAACAAAAACAGTTTCTGTCCACAGTTGTGCAACAATTTGATGTTTCAACCCACCAAGCGTTTTTCTAATTCCAACCTCTTTGGCTCTGCCAAAAGAACGGGCGATGTTTAGATTTATAAAATTGAAACAGGCTATCAGCATTATAAAAATTGCCAACCCAAGGATTGCATAAATCACCGGCAAAGGCGCTCCCTTACCACCGGAAATTTCCCGGTCAAAATGAACATCCTTCAAAGGTTGCAATTTTATCAATAAACTTTTATCGATTCCATTTTTATGACTTTGATTTTCATCAGGAAAATAAGTACTCGAAATTTTTTTTAGCTTTTCTTCAAATGAAGCCTGGGTTATACTACCTGATAACTTAATAAATGCAGTGTGACTATTTGAATGCCAGTTATCATAATTATTTATATAATCGGGGTTACTTTCAATATTCGCAAGCGCATCAAACCGGATGGAAGAATTTTGAGGACAATCATTTACAATTCCTGATATGGAATAATTTTGCTGGCTTCCCTGTTTACCAACCTGGACGATTTTTCCAACAGCATCATCGTTTCCAAAAATTACTTTTGCGAGCGACGCACTCAAAACAATGTCATGCGGGTTATTTAAAACGATTTTCTTACTTCCCTGTTGCAGCGGAAAGTTAAAGAGCTCAAAAAAACCGGGATCTGTGTAAGTCAACAGCTCGTCAAAATATTTTCCTTCATAACTGATAGTTGTTTTCCTGCCGGTTTGAACTCTTACAGCATTTTCTATATCCGGCAAGGTTTTCTTTAGAGCGGGCAATAAAGGCAGTGGCATTTCACCTGATTTAGAAACGCCTTCTTCATTATTGGATAAAAAATAGATTTTAAAAATCCTGTCTGCATCCTTATGAAAGG
This sequence comes from Chitinophagales bacterium, assembly GCA_038258875.1. GTDB lineage: Bacteria > Bacteroidota > Bacteroidia > Chitinophagales > Chitinophagaceae > Ginsengibacter. The sequence goes on along the minus strand of JBBSPK010000050.1, from coordinate 15,278 downwards.
AGTCATACGTTAATTGGTTATATACGGTAAGAAATAAGAAAATAGTAATACAAAAAGCCAATGCTAACCCGGAAACATTGATAACAGTATACAATTTTCCTTTAACAATATTTCTCCAGGCGATTTTGAAATAATTTTTAAACATAAATTTTTAGCTATTCTGTACGTAACGATTTTATGGGGTTTGCTATGGCCGCTTTTATTGACTGAAAGCTAATAGTAATCAAAGCAATTAATGCTGCTAAAATTGCTGCGCCTATAAACACCCACCATTTAATATTAATGCGTGATGCAAAGTCATTCAGCCATTTGCTCATCGCCCACCATGCAACAGGAAACGCTATTAAGGCAGCTATAAAAACAAGCTTCATAAATTCTTTAGACAACAAGCCAACCAGGCCCTGCACTGAAGCGCCGAGCACTTTTCGGATACCAATTTCTTTGGTTCGCCTTTCAGCTGTGTAAACAGACAAACCAAATAAACCAAGACACGCAACAATGATTGATAAACAAGTGAAGATGGCAAACACATTACCCATTCGCTGTTCTGAGTTATATAAGGCTTCAAATTTTTTATCAAGAAATGAATACTCAAAAGGCACGGCAGGTGCAAAATTTTTCCATTCATTTCCCAATAGGGTTAATGTGCTTTTTAGATTCTTTGACTGCACACTTGCAATTATATATGAGGTTCCAATCTGGTAAGTTTTCGATGAAGAATGAAACAATGCAAATGGAACAATCGTATCGCTCATCCGCAGGGAGGCAACATTAAAATCTTTTACCACACCAATTACTTTAAAATGCTGATCACCATTACCCGGATAAGCAAGATACTTACCCATTGGATCTTTCCACCCGATTTGTTTTACTGCGGTTTCGTTTACAATTACCGAAGTAGAATCATTAAAATCTTTAGAAAAATTTCTTCCCTTCAATAAATGAATGTCTAACGCTGGAATAAATTCTTCATCGGCCATAAAAGAGGAAAGCACGATATCTTTTACCAACGGTTCTTTTACACCCCTTATATCAGGAACATAAGAGTCGCCAAAAACCTGTTGTGTAGGTACGCTTGTTGAAATACTTGTATGAGTAACACCCGGAATTTTCATTGCTTCCAGCCTGAAGGTTTCTTCATCATGACTCTCCATTTTTGCACCATTAGAAATAATGATCACGTTATCTTTCTTTAACCCCAGATCTTTATTTTGTGTAAACTGCAATTGCTGAAATACAATGACCGTGCAAATAATAAGCGCAATAGCAGCCGTAAATTGAAAAACTACTAAACCATTTCTGATAAAAATATTTGAAATACTTTTTTTAAAAACACCTCCCTTTAAAACAGCAATAAGATTAAAAGAGGTTAAATAAAATGCAGGATAGCTTCCTGCTAAAAAACCGGTGACAAATGTCAGCAATAAGATAAATAACCAAATGTCACTGGTAAAAATAGAATTGAAGCCTAAAGTTTTTCCTGCAACAGAATTAAATATTGGCAATAACAATGCAACGAGAAATAAAGCGAGCATAGAAGAAATAAAACTATACAACATTGCTTCCGTAAGAAATTGTTTTATTAATTGCCCTTTCAAAGAGCCAAGCACTTTTCGAATGCCCACTTCTTTTGCTCTTATTGAAGATTGCGCTGTGGAAAGATTCATGAAGTTTACGCATGCGAGTAAAATGATGATTAGCGCAATGGCAGAAAAAATGTACACATATTTAATATCGCTTAAAGTTGAAAGAAATGGTGAGCTGATATCACCTGAATATAAATGCACAGCAGTTAAGGGTTGTAAATGAACATCCCATTTTCCGCCCTTTTTGATAAATTCATCAAACGGTTGTCCGATGCGTTTAAAAGCAGTGGCAGCCTGCGTTCTAACCATTGCAGGAAATTTATTTTCCAGTTTTTTTATGTTAGATGCAGTTGGCGAAAAGTTTTTGTCCAGCAGCACATACGTATTCATTTGCAACCACACCCAGCTCCAGCTAAAATGTTGAACAGGCGGGCAGGCCGAAATAGGTATCAACAGATCAAATTGTATAGAAGCTTGTGTGGGAAGATCTTTTAATACTGCTGTAACTTTAAAGGGCTCCTCATATTCATCAAGCACTAAATTTTCCCCAAGCGCTTCTGTGTTACCAAAATATTTTTTTGTTGTTTTTTCTGTTAATACAATTGAATGAGGTTGTTGCAAACATGTTGCAGCATTTCCTTCTTTAATTGCATAATCAAACACCTGCAAAAAATTTGAATCAACAGCTAAGAAGTTTTTTTCTGTAAAATGTTTTTGTTCTTTGTTACCAGCTTTACTGCTTATTATTTCATTGCCCATTACATAAAACCTGGTATAAGCTTTTATTTCAGGGAAAGACTGTTGCAAAGCAGGCCCAACCGTTGGAGGAGTGTTAGACACATAACCTGCCTGTCCCCCCATAGCAACATCCATATTCACCTGGTAAATGTGCTCTGCATTCGAAAAAAAACGATCATATTTTCGTTCATCCTGTACATATAAAGTAATTAGAATTACACAGGTAATCCCAATAGAAAGGCCTGCAATGTTAATAACACCGTTCACTTTGTTTCGCAATATGTTCCGCCAGGCGGTTTTGAAATAACTTTTTAACATAGAAGGCTACTTAAATTCTTAATCATTCTGTTCTTAAACCTGCCGGCAGGCTCTTAGTTACTTATTCTGTTCGCAATGATTTTACAGGATTTGCTACAGATGCTTTAATTGCCTGGAAGCTTACCGTTAGCAATGTTATAATAAGTGCCCCAAGGCCTGACAAAATAAAAACCCAAAATGATATTTCTGTTTTATAGTCGTATTGCTGCAACCAGTTGTTTAAATAATACCATGCCAGGGGAATAGCAATGAAACATGAAATGAATACAAGCAATGCAAATTCTTTTGATAACATTCGCCATAGATTATAGACTGAGGCACCTAGTACTTTACGTACGCCAATTTCTTTTTTGCGTTGCTCCGCAACAAATGATGCCAATCCAAATAATCCGAGGCAAGAAATAAAAATGGCCAATATAGTAAAGAAGCTTGCCAGGTTGCCTACTCGTTGTTCATCAGAAAATTTCTTCGCGTAGTCTTCATCGTTAAAAGTGTAATTGAAAGGAGCGCCGGGATCATATTTTTTAAAAACCGATTCTATTTTACCCAATGCATCTTTTACCGGCTGTCCCTTTTTTATTGACACTGTTATCACATTTACCCAGTTGGGATCATAAAAGAAAACGGTTGGCTTTACGGGTGTATATGGCGATTCCATAATCATATCACTTATCACACCAATTACCTTATAATTTTTATCGTCGAGTTGTATTGTTTGCCCCACAATATCCTGTTTCATTCCTACCAGCTTTACCCCAGATTCATTCAATATCATTCCCAAACTGTCTGTTGCAAATTCTTTCGAAAAATCCCGTCCCTTTTTAATTTTCCAACCAATAGTTTTACCAAAATTCTGCGATACTGCTATTGTACCAAACGCCGGTAAAGAGTTGGGATCCATCCCCTGCCATTTAAAGCCAATCCGGTTTGACCATACACTGGTTGTTGGGCTTGAAGATGTTGCCATATTATCTACTGCGCCCGTGGCGAGCAGGTCATTCCGCAATGCATCGAAATGCCCGTTGAGATCAGGGGTTGAAAGGTTCATAGTTATGAGCCCTTCACTTTTATAATTCACAGGCCTGTTTTTGGCAAATTGAATTTGTTTGAAAACAATGACGGTACCAATGATTAACGCAATCGAAAAAGTGAATTGAACAACCACCAATACCTTACGCGGTAACGATGCAAATCTTCCTGCACGAAATGTTCCCTTTAGTACTTTTATTGGTTCGAATTTGGAAAGGTAAAATGCAGGATAACTGCCGGAGATTAATCCCGTAACGAAAGTGAACATTAACGTTAGCACCCAGAAGACCGCATTGCTCCAGGGCAACTCAATAGTTTTATCTGCAAGCTTATTAAAAAGCGGCATCAATGAAATAACCAGGATGATAGAAAATAGGAAGGAAACAAAAGCCACCAAAACAGATTCACTTAAAAACTGGCCGATTAGCTGGCCTCGAACTGAACCAACTGTTTTACGAATACCCACCTCTTTGGCTCTTTTCTCGCTGCGTGCAGTAGATAGATTCATAAAGTTGATACAGGCAAGCAACAACACAAATACGCCGATTATTGAAAACAACCAGATAAATTGTATGCGGCCGCCGGTCGCCTTCCCGTTTTTAAAGTCACTGTACAAACGCCATTTATTCATTGGGAAAAGCACGGCCAGTTCCTTTCCATCCCTAGCCGCAACTTTATGGGCCATTACAATATTTTTTATCTTCTCCGTCTCCTCCGCCATATTTACATTATCTGCAACCTGTACATAGGCTTGCCAGGAATGATTATTCCACTGCGTGGCTGCATTTTTAAGCCAGTCTTCGGTAGTAATATATTTTTTCCAGGGAAGCAATAATGTAGTCTCGTATAACGTGGAGTTGTGCGGCAGATCTTCATATATGCCCGCCACTTTGTAACTTTCTTTATTATCAAACTTCACCATTTTATTTATCGCATCCACATTGCCAAACAATGTTTTTGCCAGTGAAGCATTTAATAAAACAGAAGAAGGATCATTTAATGCATTTATACTTCCCTTCAGCATTCTTAATGAAAACATGGAAGGGAAATTAGATTCAACCCACATGCCTTTTCCTGTAATTTTTTTATCGCCCACAGCCAAAACATGGCCGAAGTTCCATGAGGACATCGACACATTCTTAAAATCGCTTCCATACTTGTTGCGAAGTTCATCGCCTATGGGCATGCAAACAGCCTGGCCCGTTTCCATTTTTCCATCATTACCAATAAAAGTGGTCATTACCTGCGCAATCTCGTCGTGTTTCGTGTGGTACTTATCATAAGTAACTTCATCCCAAATCCATAATGCAATCAACATGGCTACTGCCATACCTGTTGCAAGGCCAAGAATATTAATAATGGAATAGACTTTGTTTTTGAGAAGGTTACGCCATGCGATTTTGAAATAGTTTTGAAACATCCTGCGAAAGTTTAATAAGGTTTGGTGCGAAAACCGAATTTGCCAGCAAATTCTTTTCAAGCAATGTACCAAGAGCGTATCGTATTGATAAATAGTAATTTATCCGGCATAACTTCCAGCCGGGTGTTCATTAACGAACACCCGATCAAACAAACCGGACAGTATAAGCGCCGTAACCTTCGCATGGCAGAGCATTACCTCAATGAATTTGGTAAACTCGCGAAGACCAACAGTACAATGATAATACCTGCGGACCTTGCAGATGTAGGGGAGTTATTTCAGGTATAACGACTGTTTATGAGGAACAAAAAAGATGTTTACAAGTGAGAAGTATTTCCGAAAATTCAGTCAAACATTACAATTGATCTTTGTTATCGTTTGCAATCTTTAAAGAAATCTCGTTAAGTTTTGTTCCTCCCTTTATCCCAAAATCAAGTGTGCGTATGGGAAATGGAATCATTATATCATTTTCATCATAGGCTTTTTTAATCCGCATAATTGCTTCACTTCCTACATTAAGGTAATCAGGTTGCTCGGGCGATTTTACCCATAAGCGAAGTAAAAAATTTATGGAACTATCGCCGAACTCCTGGTAAAACATGGTGGTTTCATCTTCGGCAGATAAACCTTCAATTCCTTTTACCGCTGCCAATGTTACGTCTTTTACCTTTTGCAGATTATCACCATAAGAAACACCCACTGTTAAATCAATTCTGCGTTTACCCAGTAAAGAATAATTTTCAATAGGATTTTGAAATACTTCTTTATTGGGAATAATCACCATTTGGCCCTGAAAAGTACGCACAACGGTATCTCTTAAATTTATTTCTTCTACTTTACCCATGTAGTCTTTTATTTTTACAATGTCACCAATGTGTAACGGTCGTCTGAACGAAATAAAAACACCCGATATAAAATTTGCTGCTATATCCTGGAAAGCAAAAGCCAAAGCCAAACCTATAATTCCCGCACCCGCCAAAATAGAAGTGACGGTTTTGTCTAGTTGCAATACATTGAGAACGGTGAATAATGTTATGCCGATACAAAAGATATAAACTATTGAATCAAAAAGGCTGTTAAGTGTGGTATTGTGGGAAAATTTTTTTATTAGCCTTGCAGAAAGTTTTTGAATTCGCTTTGCGAGATAAAATCCAATTACCAATATAATTGCGGCAATTAAAATATTAGGTAAGAGACGAACGAACTCCTGCATCCACGTGGCCAGTTTAGCCTTTATCAATTCGTATGCCTTATTAACGTCCATACATGATTTTTTTTAATTAATAATATAGTAATTTTTTTTGATTAGACTCTGAAAGATGTAAGATAGTTATTCGGTGGCGCTTAAAGTTTGCTTCACTTCCCTGGAATTTAGTTTATGCCCTTGAGCTCCGAATGCGAAGGGTTAATGTTTTAAACAAACCAAAATGTACTTTGTTTAGTAGTCTGAGGAAATTATAACCTGGCTCAAAAACGGAAACCAGGATAATAAGTTCTATTGGGAATTTGATTTGATTTTAGAAATTTTTCTAATTCAGAAAAATATTCATCATGCTTATCGAGCCATCCATAATGCACACAATTATCTAACAACACCAGCTTAGAATTTTTTAAAACTTTGTGTTCCTTTAGTGCGGTTTTTTCTTCAATGATATCCTGCTTCCCTTGTATTATTAAAACGGGCTTGTCAAAATGTGACAATTGAGCTGCACAATCAAATTTTATTTTTTGCAAATCCTGCCACACCAATTCATTGATTGCAGAATTACCCTGGGTAAGCCTTTCGGCAATTGCGGGAATATTTTTGCGATCATAAACGTAAGCCGGTGCAAGTGCCAGCCCTCTCTGCAATCTGACGTAATGCGATGTATCGCCGGCATTGATTTTTTGATTCCAGTAATCTAATGAATCTCTTTCCTGTTTACTTAACCTATTGTTTACCCTTTGGCTTACATAAGTGAGTAATTCAAGATCGATACCGCCGGATGATGATAGAATAAGCGATGCAATATTTTGCGGATATAAGGTAGCATAATAAGAGGCAAGCATGCCACCAAATGAATGACCAAGAATTGCCCATTTTTCAATCTTTAAATGTTGCCGCAATTTTTCAATATCATCAACCATCAGGTCCATTGTTATGGTGGTAGAATCTAACTTTGAAAGAGCTGACTTACCCGTTCCCCGTTGATCGTAAATAATCGTTTTATTATTTTTTGATAACTCTTTGGCAAGATTTACAAATCCATCACTGTTCATGCCCGGGCCTCCGTTAATAATTAACAACGGTTCCCCTTTCCCAAATGTTCTGTAATAAATTTTTGAATTCCCCGATGCGATGTATCCTTCAGTTTGTGCACAACCGGTAATTTGAAAAACAGCAATGAAAAAAAATAGCATAATATTTCTCATCCCCAAATAAATAATTGAAAAGGTTTGAAACAGATTAATGCGCAAGATAATTTTTATCAGCTTATAACAGCGTAGATTGCCGGGAGCACGCAATTTCCCTGGAGATATATTGGTTTTCTAGACGGGCAGAAGTAATGAGAAATTAATTATAATTCATTTTTTTTAAACAGGTACCAAAACAAATCTTCTGCAGGATATGGCAGCATAATATTTCCCGGGATTAATGAAGTGATGCCTGCCATCCACTTTAGTCCTTTTGATTCCTGCACTCTATGTTTTATAAACGACCTGGCATGGGTGGAAGAAATCTTCTTTTTAGGTTTTCCTTCTCCTACTAAAGAAAAATCAAAACGGCCCATCATTTTATTCAAGGATTTTTTACTGAAATAGTTTAACGTACTGGGCGGACTGAACTCATGCCAGCTTTTACCCAATATTTTTGCCGTAATACTGTCTTTATTCCAGCTTTCAATTAAAACATAACCGCCTGGTTTAAGATAATTCAACATTGTGTTTAAGGAGCTGGTAATATTGTTGATATGGCCAATAACCTGGATGATAATTATCAGGTCATATTTCTCTTCCAATTTAATTGTTTCAAGCGTTCCTGTTATTACATTCACCCCAACAATTTTGTTTCCGTATTCCGCCATTGAAGCGTTCGGTTCGATACCGGTTACCTCCCAACCTTTATTTTCAAAACCTTTTAGAATAAAACCAGCCGCGGAGCCGATATCAAGCATTTTACCGGGCTTCATATATGCATTCATTTTATCAGCATAGTATTCTCCTCTTTTTGTGAGCATATCTTCCTGTTGGGTATAATCATCATAGCCTGCCCCGCCCCCAAAGAAATAATCATCTGAATAAACCTCATTTACTTTCTCAGAAGTAAGTATTAAGCCGGTGAAAAGATGACCGCAATCGTTACAGTTAAGAATCCTGTGTTTATGTTTTATGAATGCAAGTTCTGTATTAGGGCTTTCACAAAGTGGACAGTTCATATTAAAGTGTCATTTTATAGCTCAACGACTTAATTTAAACGGTATTTGCCTGGGGGTTATTGTATTAAGGATTTCCAGGATTTTCCTTATATCTTTTGAATATAACAAGTATCGAGCCTATTTATAAACGAAACAAGTATTCAGGCGTTTTTTTTCATTAGGAACGTTCCTGAATGAATGATGTTTTATTGACAAGACTAATTGATTTCGCAATGGTGATTACTATAAGAAACCAAATGCACGCAAAAAGGGAAATCGCACTTAAATAATAAAATATAAAAATAATAGGGACGCTTATATACCTGTTAAATCCTAATGGACTCTTTTCATCAAATATTTGAAAAATTATAAATAATAATAATACTCCATAATAACTTAAAGTACCGGGGTAAATTAATAACGCCACCAATAACAAAATTGCCCAGATATAATCATACAGTTTCTTTTTTAACAAATAAAATAAATAGAAGGCAGTTACTAAAAAAACACCGGCTGAAATAATAGTATAGATTAATGGCTTATCAAATTCAATAAAATTTAGCCGTAATAATACAGCATGTAATGATTGATTTATATCTTCAGAAAATACCCAGGCAGGCAAACGCTTTGAAGGGTTATTAAATATATAGCTGATAAATGGTTTTACACCGAATAATAAGGCAGTTATGCCGACAAGAACTAATGAACTTATTATAAAGTAACTTATCGTTTTCCACTGTTTTCTTAAAAGAAAAAACAATCCAAATACAATCACGTAGGGCTTGGTAAATACAGCTAACGCCAATAGAATTCCGGCAAATTTCCTGTCAGAATATTTATACATTAAAAGCAGTAAAAAAAACAAAATAAAATTTGTTTGTGAAAAAGAAATCGTCTGCCTTACAGGTGATAAAAGGAAAAACAGCATGGTGACGAGCATCAATCCATTTAGCTTATATTTTTTAAAAAAAAGATCATAAGCAAGATATATGCAACCAATTGCGAAAAATAAATTAAATATGGTCCAGGTTATAAGTGCAGTGTTATAGGATAAAAATCCTAAGGGAGCGAATAATAAGATAGTAGGTGGTGGATAAAGGAATCCGGCATTTACGACTTCCTCAACAAATTCTCTGTATGGTAAAGGGGGTAATGTAAGTGTGTTGTAAACAAGATGAAAATTCTCCGGTAAATAATAATCGTAACCCGCATCTGCCACTTTTCCATACAGGTAGAAGGCTGTGAAATCCCAAATCTGTGGATGTGATAACCTTATAAGGATATTTCCAATTAAAATAGCGATGGTGAGAATGAATAGCAATGAGTATGCGATCCAGACAATCTTCCTAAAATTTTTATTTTCTGCCTTTAAAATATAAAAGCAAATACAAACAGCTACTGCCAAAAAGCTTGCAAAGTATGGCTGGTGCAAAATGTCACGCGCAAAATTTATAAAATTCATTCCCTTATTTAATTGACTTTTTTTGTAAATATTTCCCGGAACCTATATAGACACCCATATAATTATTCCGATAATTAAGAATATAAAATAGCTGGTTACATCTTTAATGGCAAAAACGATTGGGTCATCTGTCATATTACCACGATTGGTTATAATCCAGATACGGCTAATCCAGAATAAAAAGAGCAGGCTTATGCTCCACAATATTTTGGGGTGCGAATATAATTTGGAAACCTCAGGACTGTCTATGTATAATGAAAATACAACCACCGACAAGAACCCACTTACAATACCCATTACCTGGAGCAAATTGAGGTCACCACCTGCATATTCCCTGCCCCTGTCCTTCAGGCCGGTTTGTGTAGTAATTTTCATAAGCTCCGAATATCTTTTTACAAATGCCAGACTTAAAAATATAAAAGTTGAAAAAGCGATCAGCCAAAATGATATGGCAACATTCGTAACAATACCCCCTGCAATAACACGTGTTGAGTATAGCATTGCCAATATAAAAACATCATATAAAACAATTTTTTTGAAATACAGGGAGTAAGAAAAGGAAATAACAAAATAGAGAATTAAAATAGCTAGAAACTGTAAGTTTAATTGTGATGCCAGGAACAGGCCTCCTGCCAGAAGAATTACCGCCATGAAAACGCCTGTTAGTATTGATAATTTCCCTGAAGCAAATGGCCTGAATTGTTTCCGGGGATGAGAACGATCCGCGTTCAAATCCATTAAGTCATTTATTACATAGCCTGCAGATGCCGCAAAACTAAAAGCAAAAAAACCTCCGAGTGCCTGCAGCAATAAATCTATCGAGTAAAAAGAGTGAGAAGTGATTAGCGGCACAAATATGAGCACATTTTTTATCCACTGGTATGCCCTTATAGCTTTTATATAATCTTTCAGATGAAGCTTTTTGGATCTCCATACAAATTTAAGGTCTGATATTTTTCCGGCTTTTCTCTCGAGCGATTTTGAGGGATTGACTAAATAGGAATAGCGTGCCGATGCAATGATTTTAAGATCAAATTGAGAATCGCCGATATAATCGAATTTAGCCTCCCCAAAGTCATTAACCAGTACATTCAACTTATTTATTCCTTTTAAATTGATATTTTCAGTTCCATATACTTCGTCAAAAATCGGGTGGACTTTAGCTACTCCCTGTGCATGTTTCATAAGGGATGCTGTAGCCAGCACCAGCTTTCTTCCTTTTGCAGATTCGCTTTGAAGAAAAGCCAATAATTCTTTATTATAGGGAAGCAAATCATACCGTAGTGAAACAATTTCGAAGATTTTGTTCTTAAAATGTACTTTGCCTTTTAGCAACCATCCCAGGCAAATAAAAATATATGCGGGATTTTTCCTGAAAAGCATAATCATGCCCTCGTATAAAAGGTCAGTCTTTATTAAAGTACCATCTAAGTCAACAACTAATGGGCAATCATTATCGGAAAAAATTATAGCAGATGAACTGGCTTGTTCATTAATCATCAATTTCATTTAGCAGAATTAATAAAAATTTGGTAAACCAGCCTTTAATAATCAATCAGGTTATGAATTAAATAAACCTATTTTCACGCAATTTATTGTGTTTTAGTTCCATTAACACCTTAAGGTCTCTATTTATTTATTATTATATTATTAAATCGGAGTCTGATTATATTGTTCTCCATTTCTCCTAACTACCCTCACTTGTAACCGGTCAGCAAGTGTTATTCATCGGTTTCTTAAATATTTCAAAAACAAAAGTATTGAATATCGGCTTACTTTTCCTTGCCGGAATTATTTTTTGATGCAGTTCAAGGCTGGCCCATCAGGTTTTGAACGGTAGGCTTTGAGTATTTGAAAATTCCCGGTGTGAACCTCAATTTAAAAACTTTAGCAGTAAGTATAAACCTTCGGTGGGTCTCAACGTGTTAATGCCATCGTGCTTGTTTTTCAATTAAGCTCTGTACTTTTTTTTTGGTTCGCCAATACACATCTTCCATGAACATATGCGAAAATTCGCCGTTTCGCCCCACGCTTAGAAGATTTTCAATATTAGTTGATTGCTCAAAACTTTTACGCTGCGGCTCATATTCATTTAGAAAAATGGGATAGGATATTTGGGTTCTTAAAACATTACTGCCTAAAAACCTTCCCCTTACACCGGGTATTATTTTTTCAAGATTGGCAAGACAAAGTTCTGTGAGGTCTCCGTCATTCATTTTCCAAACCTCATCGTCTTTTTGACACCCGATATCTACTGTGAGAATTGTTTTTCCTTTGGGGGCCATCCACGGCATTGAATGAGTGGCTTCTGTTATGCGGAAAAAGGGAAATTCCTTTTCGGGAAACCAAATAACCGTGTCCGGAAATAGTTTACTACCCTCAAATCTCATATTAACAAATACCATCGGGCGGTAACGAAACTTCGACATCGATTCCAAAGCAGCGGTTCCCTTTACAAGTTTTGCAAGAATATTTACGGGTGCTGTACTAATCACGGCCGAGACTTCCTGTATCTCACCATTCACCTCAACCCCTACTACTTTTTCATTTTCCACAAGAATTGCTTGTACCGGTGACTCAAGTTTAATTGAATCGGCCATGCCTTCAGCGAGTTTTTCACACAAAGCCGAAACGCCGCCATTCGGGTACACATGCCAGACTCGAGGAGTCTCCGGCTTTTCCCTGTTGTAACCACACGCAACAGCCCGGCCGCTGATTGCCGCGGCAGTTTTCAGGTACAGGGTTTTTAATATACCGCCCCCAAACAAACCATCTCCGAGAGCCGGTGAAAGGTCTTCAGCGGGCGCACCTGACCATGCCTCAAGTAGCGGTAATGCAATTTCATCGGCAAGGGCTGAACCATACCTTGTGCGGAACCAATCGGCGGCGGATTCAGGCACTTCCTTTTTACTTAATTTGAGATGATCGCCAATCCAGCTTAAACTCATTCTCGGAATCTTGATTAATCCGAACGGGTAGTTATAAGTTTTTCCTTTCAGCCAAACCACCTCACCATAGTGTTTCACTAACCGGCATTCAGAACTAATACCAATTGCCTCTGCCAACCGGTTGGTGATAAAATGTGCCCCAAAATCATAGCTAAACCCGTCCGCATCTTTAAAACTTGTCGCAAAACCGGCTATTTTCTTTCCTGCTTCATAAAGTACAAAAGGAATATTATTACTCTTTAAAAAATTAGCTGCTGTTAAACCTGCCATGCCTCCACCTACGATGGCAATTGGTTTTTCTGTTTTCATATTGTTGAAAAGTTTTTAATCTTTTATAAAATAGTTACCGTACCGGTGGTAATTCTACCCCGGGAAATATTTATAAACGATTAAATCATATCTGAAAACTCTGAATCGCAATACGAATATCAGGTATAGGGGGATGATAGTTTCGAACAAAATACTTGATACATAAAGACGCACGGAACGTGTGTAAGATATCAATATTATAAAAGCATGTAATGAATGTTGAAAAAAATACAAGACTATTAAAAGTATGTGATAACGATTTATCAACCTGTGAGAGTTTAATAACGTGGTCATTACAGCAATTGTCCTTACTCTCTTTCGAACTGGGATTTTTGTCTTCATCTCCATGATGATGGGAATCATGGTGCCCTGCAACTTCAGCGTTGCCATGGTGATGGCTATTAAATATCCTATCCAGGCCAACAGCGCAAGCAAAACCTACAATTATGTTCATTGAAAATACGATCAGCAACAATGCTGCGTTTAACCTCATCTGTATTTCTCTTTTTCGCAAAACCATACACACAATAATACTTAAAATTTTGATACTTACATAGCTAAAGCCTTATTTTTCAATTCGGGTGGCCTTTTGCGTGTATATCCCTGTATTAATACTCACTATACTTGTCAAAAAAATATTTTTTCAAAAAATGAATTCAGAATATACCGCAGTAATTTGCAAAATAACCACAGTATTACATTTTTTTATTAACCGGTATAGCTTTTTAAAGCTACGATTTATTAAGCTTTATTACCTTCACCATCCAGTGAATTCAGCATGAGTTTGCAGTGTCAAAGTTTTTTTTGAGTGAGGAGCCCTAAATGAAACAAATATGTTATTCAAGAATATCAAAATAGTTAAAAATCCGTTTTTACTCTTCTCGCCGTTTCTTTTAATTTATATATCATTGGTTTTATTTTTACCCACAAGCGGCACATCGGGAGATGAACCGCGGTACCTGATGTTTGCCCAAAATCTTCTTCACGGTTTTTACTCTTTGCCGGCACCCGGCGTTGATATTGGCGACGGGCCCGGCTATCCGATGATTGTAATGATTTTCCAGGCATTAGGCTTACCCTTAATTTTCATAACATTATTGAACGCCTTACTATATTATTTATCAGTTGTTTTACTGTTTAAAATCTTGCGGAAGATTGTATCGTTCAGACTAACATTAATCTTTGCACTATTTTGGGCATTCTATTATAATTCTTACGAAAACATTCCCTTAATACTTCCGGAGATATTTGTCGCATTTTTAATTTCATTGTTGGTTTTTACTTTATCAAAAACATTCGATCCGGAAAATTCAAAAAGCAAAAAGTACATTTACATATCCGGTTTCATAATTGGATATATAGCCTTAACGAAAGTCATTTTTGGTTATGTACTAATGCTGATGCTAATTGGAGGCACATTAGTCTGGATTTTCAACCGGCAAAACCTAAACTATAAAAAAGTTGTAATCATTTTCTTAACTGCGCTCATCACCTCACTACCTTATTTAATTTATACCTACCACATAACAAATAAAATTTACTACTGGAGCACTTCGGGTGGTGATAATTTGTATTGGATGAGTTCTCCCTATGAAAAAGAATATGGGAGTTGGATCCAGTACCCGATTGACCCGAGGTACGAAAAAAAGACAATACCCGGTGACGATTCGGTAATTACAAAAAGACACGAAAAAGATTTTGAAGAAATTTTGAAATATAAAGGAACAGAAAAAGATCATGCATATAAAAGAATCGCTTTAAGAAATATAAGATCCCACCCGGTTAAATTTTTAGAAAATTGCTTTAGTAATGTATCAAGAATGCTTTTCAACTACCCTTATTCTTATACTCAGCAGAAGACTATAACCTTATCAAGATTCCCACTCAATGGGATAATAATGGTATGTATCTTATTTTCGCTTATTCCCACTTTTTTGAATTGGCGAAAGGTGATTTTTCCAATCCGGCTTTTACTATTTTTTACTCTAGTGTATTTGGCAGGAAGCACGGTTGCGTGTGCTGAAACCAGGATGTTTACCGTAATAGTGCCTATTTTACTTTTTTGGATTGCAT
>JBBSPK010000049.1:0-18026 GCA_038258875.1 Chitinophagales bacterium | reverse complement strand
GCCTTTTTTATTTTATGAAATATTGTTACATCTACAATCTGGCTTACTAAAAATGCCGTAAGGCTTCCGAGAATAATCCACATGCCCTGGCCAAAGATTCCATTGAATGCTTTTGACATATCGGGTATGCCGTTCTTGATGCCGGTGCCATACCAGAAATCTGCCGGAGGTACTCCCATGGCAATGTAAAACATAAGAAATGCGTATGCTATCAACGCAACAGCGGTGTAAGAAATCCGCCGCACGGCTTTAGGGCCGTAATATTCATTTACAATATCCGTCATAAGAAATTCAAGCGGCCAGAGTAAAACACCACAAGTCAGGCTGATTGATAAATTCTTTTCGCCAAATAACGTAAAGCTCGATGGTGTAAAACCAAATAATTTTTCAAGCGAAAATATTTTCGTGCCTATACATTCTGCTATTAATGCATTGGCAACAAAAAAGGAAGAAAAGATTACAAATAATTTGGTAGGCCTGTCGCTTAAAATTTTGTGTATCATTATAAGTTTATCTGAAAAAGAAATATAGAAATTGCAGGATTAAAAATAAAAAATTTAGAATCACGAGCCATTTGGGAAGCAGCTTTTGCCTGCCGAGAATAACAACGATCGAATATACAATGCACATGATGAGGTTAATAATAATTGCTGAAATTCCCAGGGTAATAATAATATCCTGCAGGTAAGGAACAGGAACAACTTTATCAGTATTTTGATTTACGGTTTTTTTAGCTTCAAGTTTGCCAAGAAAAATAAAAAGCAAAAAACAAAAATTACATATAATCGTAAGCCTGGAAAAAAAGGAAATTACCTTCATAAATAATTTTTAAAAATACGCTTACCAAAATAATATTAATTTACCGGATTAAAGCTTTTTATTCATGGCAAATGTGCTCAGTATTGTTTCTTATAAAATCTTTCCTGCAAAATTCGGCGGCCAAAAAACGATAGCAAGCTTTAATGAATATTTTTCCAGGTATCATAACCTGTATTGCGTTACCGTTGAAGATAACCTGCCCGGCTATGCGCCGTACAGGATTTTCAATATTATTAAAAACCGTCCACTTCGTTATATCAATCCTTACTATTTCCTCGTGATTAAAAATATTATCAGGCAACATGATATTTCACATGTTATTGTAGAGCATCCATATTATGGCTGGCTGGGCCTTTTATTGAAACGCTTTTGTAAAATAAAACTCATCGTACATTCTCACAACATCGAGGCAGAGAGATTCAGGGCAACCGGGAGATGGTGGTGGAAAATTTTATGGCATTATGAAAAATATATTCACACCCATGCTGATTTTACTTTTTGCATAACAGAAAATGACCGGCAATATTTTTTAACCAGGTATAAAATTAATGCCGGAAAAGCCTCGGTTATTACATACGGAATTCCATGGGATGAAGCGCCTGCGCTATCTGAAGGAGAAGATGCCCGACGAGTATTACAGGAAAAGTATTCTTTAAAAAACGAAGCCGTATACCTGTTTAATGGTGCCCTTGACTATAAACCTAACCTTGATGCACTTAAAAATATTGTTGAGAAAATAAATCCAATGTACCAGGAAGCAAAGATTGCCTACAAAATAATTATTTGTGGAAAAAATCTCCCCACTGAAATGGATAGCCTAAAACAGTTTACTGATAAAAATATTATTTATGCAGGGTTTGTGGATGACATTAGCGTTTATTTTAAAGGAGCCGATGTTTTTATAAACCCGGTCAACGAGGGTGGGGGAATAAAGACAAAACTTGTTGAGGCGCTGGCAAATAACATGAATGCAGTTTCAACGTTCAACGGCGCTATAGGCGTTGATAAAAAAATTTGTAACGGTAAGTTATTACTATGTGAAAATACCAACTGGAGCGCCTTTGCAGAAAAAATGAAAGAAGCCGTCGAAATCAATACATCAATCAACAATGATTTTTTCAGCTTTTTTTACTGGGACTATATAGCGAAGAAAGCGGCGGGAATTATTGATACCATTACTCATAGCCGATAGTTGATACCTGATACGTGACATCAACCAAAGTCAATTCCTACCCTTCAACATCGGCACAAAAGAAAAATTTGAAAATGTTTCTTCCTCATAAGAGTCATCTTCATTTTTAGTAATGCGCATCATTTTTTGCCTGCCGTCATCTTCAAGAGGAAGTACCATTTTTCCACCGGTCTTTAATTGTTCAATTAATTTTGGCGGAACAAAAGGGGCTGCTGCTGTAATAAGAATTTTATCGAACGGAGCAAAGGTTGGTAAACCCTCGAAGCCATCCCCATAAAAAAATTTTATGTTAGCATATTTTGATTTGAATATAAACTGTTTATTGAGTTCAAATAATTTTTTTTGCCTTTCAATTGTAAATACGTTAGCGCCGAGTTCTGCTAAAACAGAGGCCTGGTAGGCACTCCCTGTTCCTATTTCCAGTATTTTATCGTAAGGCTCTACTTCTAAAAGCTGGGTTTGGTAAGCAACAGTATAAGGCTGCGAAATGGTTTGTCCTTCCTGTATGGGGAATGCCCTGTCTTCATACGCTATACGATCCAGCGCTGTATCAAGAAAGAAATGCCTTGGTATATTCATCATCGCATTGAGCACATTCTCATCCGTAATGCCTTTTTCTTTAAGACTGTCAAGAAGTTTTTTTCTGAGTCCCTTATGGCGATATGTATCTTCAAACTTTCGCATCGTGCAATTTATCAATGTTGCAGAAACAATTCAAAAGAACTTTTAGAAAGAATTAACGCAAATGTAATGATTGACGAAATTGCCAAAGTGTCTTCTCCTAATACCGTTAGGTCAATCCGGTAAACTAAATTCTGCCAGGTGAGCTACACATTGCCCTTATTTTATTCGGGCATATCTTTTGCATAACGACGGCTATGAAAAAAGGTTGTACCCTATTCGTGGTTATTACACTATCACTACTGGCCTGTAATAGCAAAGATTCTCAAAAAGCGAAAGACAAAAAGGTTAGTAAAAGAGATTACAGTATTACAAAAGCAAATGCTTACAACGATTTATTTGTTGATAGCAACACTGTTGAAAACTACGTACTCAAAAATAATATACCTGATTCTACCGCGAAGCGCATACGCAGTTTTTATAATACCCGTAATTACCAGTTTGCATGGTTTTCGACTGACGGACTAACTGAACAGGCTTTCGGCTTCTGGAGCTTAAAAAACTATGCCGGCGATACATCAGGTAGCATTAAAGTTTTGAAAAAAACAATGAATGACCTTATGGCGAATGACAGCCTGAGAATAAACAGTAACAACAAGGGCGCTATAAATACGGAATTGTTACTTACGGAAAACTTTATTACCTATACACGAAGTAATTTCGAAAAAGGTTATATCAAGAGAAAGGAAATGGAACGGTTTATTCCATTCAAAAAGCAAGATCCACTTTATCTCGCCGATTCGCTTTTAAATAAAAAACACAACGACGATAAATATTTTTCCGATATTAATGAATCTTACAAATTACTTTCAGGCCAATTAAAAAAATATGCTGATATCACGCGGAACGGCGGATGGCCTTCAATTCCCGGGAACGCTAAAAACTATAAACGGGGCACGGCTAACCTGGAAATAAAACAAATAAAAAAGTTTTTTGCAATAACAGGCGACCTTCAACAACCTGATACAACCGATGTATATGATGAAAATCTTGAAACCGGAATTAAAAATTTTGAAAAAAGGTTTGGCTATACTCCGGATGGAAAACTCTCTGCGTCGCTTATTAAAGAAATGAATGTTCCTTCGATTGAAAGAGTAAAACAAATTCTTATCAATATGAACAGGATGAGGTGGATGCCGCAGGAGCCGGAAGGCCAGCTTATTGTTGTAAACATTCCTGAATTTATTTTACACATGTATGAAGGAAAAGAAAAAGTATTTGATATGAATGTGGTCGTTGGCAAAGAAGGGCATAATACAACCATCTTCTCTGATAGGCTTACCACTATTGTCTTCAGCCCATACTGGAACGTGCCTTTAAGCATTATAAAAAATGAAATTCAGCCTGGCATTGCACGAAACGCTAACTATCTTGAAGATCACAATATGGAAATTTATGGTAAACTTGATGATAACTTACCGGCTATAAGGCAAAAGCCAGGTGGTGACAATTCACTTGGAAAAATAAAATTTCTATTCCCGAATAACTTCAACATTTACTTTCATGATACACCTGCAAAAGAACTTTTTAATAAAGACGTACGTGCTTACAGTCACGGCTGCATCAGGCTTGGCGATCCGGAAAAACTTGCAACGTATCTTTTAGGAGATAATTCAAAATGGACTAAGGACAAAATAAATGAAGCGATGAACAGCGAAGAAGAAAAATATGTAGCCGTCAAAAATCCTGTCCCCGTTTTTATAACTTATTATACAGCATGGGTAGATAACGGGATATTAAACTTTCGCAATGATATTTACGGCCACGATGCAGAGATTGCAGGCAAGATGTTTGATAAATGACCTTGCATCCATATTTATTATTGCCTGGCAATTCTGGTAATGTCTATGTAATTACCAAAGCAACGAGTACTGTCAACTGCCCAGTCAATTTTAACAGGGATTGGAAATTTTGGATCCGGGCCTACGGAAAAATCCGATGGCAATTTGCCTATTAGAAAATATTCGTTGCCATTGGGGTTGGGCACATCTTTGATAACAATTTCTAAACCTCCGCAGCAAACACATGCCCTTACATCATATCCTATTAGTGTGGCATCATTCATAAATAATTTTTCTTTCTTACAGGAGATTTGTGTAAAAATTAAAAAACAGGTAATAACAAATAAAACAAATTTTCGTAGTTGCGTCATGGCTTTTTTAATGATGACACAAACAATGTAAATAGCGTTGCATGATGTGTCTCTTTATTATGAAGATGTCCGTGGCTTAAGATTTTCTAATTTATCAACCGCATCTTTATGAGTAAGTATTCTTATAAGTTGAATAACTGCGGTCAATGCAAATATGCCGCCTATCACCCAATTCAAAATATTTTGGTTGGTGTTGAGTTTTTCTACAATGTATTTGCCCCCGAAAATAAATACACAATTTCCCGATAAAGTGCCAAGGCCTATACCGACAATATATAAATTATAGAAAGAGTTTTTTGGCTGCAAAATATTTTTCTGGAATAAAACAGTGCTCCACCCAAACCAGAAAGGGATCTGCATCGGGCTTATGGCGCTAAGTAATAAGCCAAGAAAAAAACGGTGCATATCATTATTGAGCATTACATTTTTAGTGTGATGCTCATGGGTGGCTGCTATAAAACTGCCTGCGGCAAGAGCAAGCACAATACCCAATGTAATCCACTCCATCCATTTGAATAAAACTTTTTGTCTACGAATCCAGTTAATTCCTACTAACGAAATCCGTACATAAATCATTTCTGTTAAGAGAGAGCCGAGAGAAAACCAAATTGCATTGCTGATGCTTTCCTGCACACTTATTTGCATGGCTGCAACATTCAAAGTACCAAGAGGCAGAGAGCCAAGAAAGCTCACAATCATACCCCAGAAAAAAACTTTTACAAGACCCATAAAGTATTAGCTCTTCTTTGCAAGTACAGATAAAGATACGTTCACAGTGTTACTTAAAACAGCACTTTTATCTCCAACTCCAAAATCAAGCCTGTTAATTTCAAATTCGCCTGTAAACAAATATGTATCATTTATTTTTTCTACATGAAAAGGAAATGCAACTTGCTTTGTACTGTCGCGAATGGTAAGGTTGCCGGTAAAATAATAAAAGCCTGATTCAGTTTTATTGGTCTTGTCAATTTTTGTTGAACTAATGGTAATCAAGGGAAATTTCTCCACATCAAAATAGCCGCTTTCTTTCAAATGGCCGTCGCGACTTTCATTGTCGGTATCAATGGTCGAAGCATTTACACTTACATCAATGCGGCAGGAAGCAAGATCGGTTGTAAAAAAATAAATTTCGCCTTTTATTCCTGTCAGCTCACCCCCGGTTTTTATCCCGAAATTTTTTATAGTAAAATGTACCTTACTTCCTTCATCTCCCGGAGTATATTTTTGTGCATGAATTGCGGTAGAAATCAATAAAATAAAGGGTAGCAATTTTTTCAACATCATGAAATTTTTATTGAATGGTAAGATGATAAAAAATTACGGAATTATCTTATCTGCGGCCTTAATTTTTTTATAATGTTTTTTGGTGGAAATTCTAAACCGGATGCCTTTCAGGAGTGGCCAGTAGGGAATGCCTGCTTTATGGTTCATCCTACTGATGTCATATAATATTTTCCAGTGTTTTAAAATTTCTTTCCATGCTTCTATTAGCGTGTACCCTGTGTCGTAGAAATGATTTGGCTCCGCTCCGCAGCCATTGTATTCAAGTATCACAAAATTTTTACCCTGTTTCAATTCTTCGAGCGAGTTACACATGATATCATAACGCCCATAAAAAAAATCATTAACCGAAACACTTATTTCGTCGAGGGTCGCTCCAATTTTATCATTAATCTCATCCTTAAGATCAATAAAACGGGCACCACGGTTGTGATTGGCTGCAAAACTTAATATATATTTTTCATCTTTGGATAGTACCTGCTTAAAATTGTGGAGATGCTGCAGGCTTAATTCTGCAATTCTTTTTTTAGATTTTGAATTCATTAAAATAAGCTCTTCCAGGCTATGAATACCATCTCCGGTTACCTGCATAGGAATCTTTTGCAGAAACCCCGTAACAACACCTTTTGTTTGGTTGGGATAGCGATAATAAAAAAGACTTACTTCCAGGGGATAAAGAATCAGTTGCTGAACGAAATATTCTACCGGTACCTGCTTATGATAATTTTTTAACTGTTGTTCGTTGTCTATTTTCCTGAATAGAATTCCCTGTCCGCCTACTTCAGGTTTTACAATGAGTGGAAAATGAATGGAATGTTTTTTGAGATTTTCGATGACGAAACTAAAATCTTCACCCGGTTTTACATTAAAGAATGATGGGCATAAATGTTCGGGAAGCAAGTCATGCATCTCCTTTTTGGGCTCGCCCTCCATGCCACCGAAGGTAAGTTTTGGATTACTGGGTGTAAAAAACCAAACAGCCCTCGAGCGGATCATGTACCAGAACCATACCGGCGTTATGGGAGCATATAAAATTTTGAATGGCCACTCCTCCCAGTTTTTTATTTTTTGTAACAGGTTCAAATTATTTTTAAGATAGTTGCAAAAATAAGTTTAAACCTTTGAACCTCTGTCTATTCATCACAATGTTTGTTGTATTTTAGCTCATTAAATGAAACCGCGATGCACGTACCAACGATGGCTGAGATGATGACAGAAGGGAAGACACCTGAAATCTTATTTTGGGTGGGCTGTGCAGGTAGTTATGACCAGCGTGCACAAAAAATAACCAAAGCTTTTGCAACAATACTTGAAAAGGTTGGGGTGAGTTATGCGATATTGGGGAAAGAGGAAATGTGTAACGGCGACCCTGCCCGGCGTGCAGGAAATGAATTTATGTTCCAGATGATGGCATACCAGAACATACAGGTGCTTAATGGTTATGAAATAAAAAAAATTGTAACAGCATGCCCCCATTGTTTCAATATTCTTAAAAATGAATACCCGGTATTGGGCGGCAAGTATGAAGTAATTCATCATTCGACATTTCTGCAGCAGCTTATTGATGAGGGTAAAATAAAAATGAAAGAAGAAGGGGGATTTAAAGGAAAAAAAATTACGTATCACGACAGTTGTTATCTTGGCAGGGCCAATAATATTTATGAAGCGCCACGAAAAGTTTTGGAAGCATTGGACGTAGAACTGGTAGAGATGAAGCGATGTAAAAGCAATGGATTATGTTGTGGGGCAGGAGGGGCGCAAATGTTTAAGGAAGAAGAGAAAGGGGATATCCGTATTAATAATGAAAGAACAAAGGAAGCCCTTGAAACCGGTGCCGGCATTGTCGCAGCAGCGTGCCCGTTTTGTAATACAATGCTCACCGATGGCGTAAAGCTTAATGAAAAAGAAGAGAGTGTGAAAGTGCTGGACATTGCTGAACTGATTGCGGAAGCGATGGAGTAAGAAAATGTGGAGCAGGTAACATTTCTTGAACACCCTAAATTTCGAAATCATGAAATATAAAACATCCTTAGGTAATTGGACAAAGGGGGTAACGATAGCTGTAACAATTTTGTTTGCGTTTACTATTATTAAACAATATTCAATAATCACAGATGAAGGGAAGGCTAACCCAATTTACACCATAGTTCTTTTATTAGTGATTTATTTTATTGCATTTGTATTTCGACCTATTTATTACAAATTAACAAATGATAAACTCATAGTTCACAGACTATTTATGGACGTGCAAATTGATAGAAAAAATATTAAAAGTATTGAGTTAATTGACAGAGAATATATTGGTTGGTCTTTTCGGACTTTTGGAGTTGGGGGACTATTTGGCTATTTTGGAAATTTTGCTAATCCAAAATTGGGAAGAATGACATGGTATGCAACCCGCCGGGACAAAACAGTTTTAGTGGTTACAAATGATGGTAAAAAAATAATTTTGACACCTGATAACCCAAAAAAACTTATAGCAGATTTCTATCAATAAACATTATGCCAGCACAGCAGCAAGCCTATCATAGCAGGCAACAAACAATTGAAGAAGAAATTCGTGTAATTCGAAATAATTCGTGTAATTAATGTCTGAAGAAAGAAGTTTAAATTTTATTGAAGAGATAGTAGAAGAACATCTTGCCAAAGGTTATTTTGAAAATATTTTGACGAGGTTTCCCCCTGAGCCTAACGGATACCTGCATATAGGCCATGCTAAAAGTATATGCCTCAATTTTGGCCTGGCCCAAAAATATAATGGTGCAACAAACCTTCGCTTCGACGATACAAATCCTGTAACAGAAGAAACAGAATATGTTGACAGCATCAAGTATGATGTGAAGTGGCTCGGTTTTAATTGGGTGAATGAATTTTATACAAGTGATTATTTTGATGAACTGTATGATCTCGCTGTAAAGCTTATTCGCAAGGGGCTTGCTTATGTTGATGACAGCAGCGCTGAAAAAATTGCTCTTGAAAAAGGGACACCCACTGAACCCGGTATTGAAAACGAATACAGGAACAGGAGTACAGAAGAAAATCTATTGCTTTTTGAGCAAATGAAAAACGGGAAGTTCAAGGATGGTGAAAAAGTATTGCGTGCAAAAATTGATATGACTTCGGTGAACATGCATATGCGTGACCCTATTATGTACCGGATAAAACATGCTCATCATCACCGTACCGGGAATAAATGGGTAATTTACCCGATGTATGATTTTGCGCACGGGCAAGGCGACAGCATCGAACACATAACGCATAGCATCTGCACGCTTGAGTTTGTTCCGCACCGGCCATTATATGACTGGTACATACACAACCTGGAAATTTTTCCTTCACACCAATACGAATTTGCCCGGCTCAATATGACTTATACGGTAATGAGTAAACGCAAATTGCTGCAGTTAGTAAATGAAGGATATGTTTCAGGGTGGGATGATCCGCGTATGCCTACTATTTCTGCGTTCAGGCGTAAAGGTTATACCGCATCGGGCATCAGAACGTTTTGTGAAAAAATAGGAGTAGCCAAAAGAGACAATCTTATAGATATAAGCCTGCTGGAATTTTGCATACGAGAAGAGCTCAATGTGAGTGCCCACCGCATTATGGCTGTACTTCATCCCATAAAACTCGTGATTGATAATTACGAGGACGATAAAACCGAAGAATTAATAAGTGACAACCTGCCCAATGATCCTTCCAACACACGAATAATTTCTTTTTCAAAGGAGCTTTGGATAGAGAGAGAAGATTTTATGGAGGAACCTGTAAAGAAATGGTTCAGGCTTGCTCCGGGGATGATGGTGCGATTGAAAAGCGCCTATATTGTTCGCTGCGATAGTTTTAGTAAAGACGATAATGGTAATGTAACCGAAATACATTGTACTTATTTTCCTGAAAGTAAAAGCGGCGATGATACAAGCGGCCTTCATGTAAAAGGAACTATTCACTGGCTGAGCGTACCGCATGCTGCGCATGCCGAAGTAAGATTATATAATCGCTTATTCACTGTTGAAAATCCTGCAATGGAAGAAAGAGATTTCAAAGAATTTATTAACCAGGATTCGTTAGAAGTAATCCCTGGCGCATTTATAGAACCCCATGTTCAAAATGCAGATGTTGGTACAACTTTTCAGTTTATACGCAATGGATATTTTTGTGTTGATAAAGATTCAAAACCCGGTGCCCTGGTATTTAACCGCACAGTTACATTGAAAGACAGCTTTAAGAAGTGAGTTGTGAGAGGCGGGTAGTGAGTAGCCGGTTTCCAAACCAGCAGCGAAAGTTTTATTTATTCTTAATTCGTAACCGTTCCCTGGTTGTTGGTGATTGCTAAGCTGCTAAGCCATCTGCACGAACACCCAACGGCTGGTAATACATTAAAAAAAGTGGGCTATCCGTGACAATATATAATTTACACAATTGCATTCCAATAAAACCTAACATCTGGATGAACATATGCTGAAAAAGTCTTCCAAATATTTTTTTTTCTCCTATAAATCGCAAGCCACGTATGATTACTACATTTGGGATCGTCGAACTAAATAGAGGAATTCTACTTGCGGCCAAAATAACTACAAAAACTAACGCATTTGTCAATAATCTTAATATCTTTCAATCCCTGAATGAAGCTTGATATTGACTGCTAACTGCGTTAAAAATTCTATTATAATTGACGATTCAAAGTTCACCAATTAAAAATCTAAAAATTAAAAAAATGACCCGCAAATCAATTTTTGTAAATGCAATTTTTTTAATCATTAGCCTGCTCATGTTTTCCTGTACCAATAAGCGTTCTGGTAAGCCAAAAGTATTGGTATTCACTAAAACCGCCGACTTTCACCACGAGTCAATCCCTGATGGCAATGCAGCCATACAAAAATTAGGACTGGAAAATAATTTTGATGTGGACACCTCTACTACTGCTGAATGGTTTAACGACGATACACTTAAAAAATATTCGGCTGTTATATTTCTTAGCACTACCGGCGATGTATTGAATTATCGCCAGGAGCCTGCATTAGAGCGCTACATTCAGGCAGGTGGAGGATTTGTTGGCATTCACGCCGCTGCAGATTGCGAATACGACTGGCGTTGGTATGGCCGTTTGGTGGGCGCCTATTTTTATGATCATCCCGGCATTCACGACAAAAACCCGAATGTACAGCCAGGCGTTTTTAATGTAGTTGATAAAGATAATATCGCTACAAAACACTTACCAAATCCATGGAAAAGAACAGATGAATTTTATAGTTTCAAGGCCGAACCTACTGATGTGCATGTGCTGCTAACCATTGATGAAAACAGCTACCAGGGAGGAAAAAAAATGGGCAATCATCCGATGGCCTGGTATCACGAGTATGACGGTGGTCGTGCATTTTATACCGAATTGGGGCATACAAAGGAAAGCTTTACCGATCCCGATTATCGGAAGCATATACTTGGCGGCATTCAATATGCCATTGGCGATAATAAGGAACTTGATTATACCAAGGCCAAATCTCATTATCCACCAGATGAAGATCGCTTTGTAAAAACTCAGCTTTTTACTGGTGAATTATACGAGCCAACCGAAATGACCATTCTGCCCAACCTGGATATATTGATTATTCAAAGACGAGGAGCAATTGCTTTATATAAGCACGATACAAAAAAAGTAAAGCAAGTAGGTTTTTTTAATGTTTATTGCAAAGCTTCCACTCCTGGTGTAAATGTCGAAGAAGGAATGCTCGGCCTGGCAAAAGATCCCGACTTTGCAAAGAACAATTGGGTATATATTTATTACAGCCCTGTGGATAGCTCTGTTAATCGTTTATCCCGCTTTACGTTTCAAAATGATACTTTAGATAAGAAAACCGAAAAGGTAATTCTGGAGGTAAAATCGCAAAGAGAAATTTGCTGCCATACCGGTGGTTCTATCGCATTCGGACCTGATAAATTATTATACTTTTCTGCAGGCGATAATTCTACTCCTTTCGATGAAAAAGGCGCCAAATATGTAAACAGCGGTTTTGCGCCTCTCAATGATTTACCAGGCCATCAACAATTTGATGCCCGCAGATCAGCAGGAAATACAAATGACCTCCGTGGAAAGATCATGCGTATAAAAGTGAAAGATGATGGTACCTATGAGATACCCGAGGGCAACCTGTTTCCTAAAGACATGGCTAAAACAAGACCCGAGATTTACGTAATGGGTGACAGAAACCCATACAGGATAACCGTAGACCAGAAGAACAGTAATTTGTATTGGGGAGAAGTAGGTCCAGATGCAAATGGTGATAGCCTTGACATACGCGGTCCGCGGGGATATGATGAAGTGAACCAGGCACGTAAAGCCGGATTCTTTGGCTGGCCATTGTTTGTTGGCAATAATTATCCTTATCGTGAATATGATTATGCCACCGGCAAAAGTGGCGCAGCATTCGATCCCAATCATCCGATAAACGATTCAAGAAATAATACCGGACTTAGGGAACTCCCCCCGGCACAACCTGCATTCATCTGGTATTCTTATGCCATATCACCTGATTTTCCGCAGGTAGGTACAGGCGGACGTAATGCTATGGCGGGACCAGTGTATTATACAGGGATGTTTCCTAAAGAGACCCGCTACCCGGATTACTACAATGGGAAATTGATTATTTACGAATGGATCCGCGGATGGATGAAAGCAGTAAGCCTGCAACCAAATGGCGACTTTGATAAAATGGAACCTTTTGCTCCGGGAGTTAAAATGAATTCGGTGATTGATATGGAGGTTGGACCCGATGGGAAATTGTATTTGCTTGAATATGGAACAGGATGGTTTACTAAAAATGAAGATGCAGGACTGGCCCGCATTGACTACATTTCCGGTAACAGGGCTCCTGTTGTCACTGGTGTAAGTGTAAACAAAACTTCCGGCCTTTTGCCATTTACTGTTACGGTAGCCGCAGTAGCTAAAGATCCAGAAAAAGGGCCATTGACTTATACATGGAACCTGGGCAACGGCACTACTAAAGAAACGGCCACTCCTGATGTAGACTATACTTATACCACCGCAGGCGATTATAAAATTTCGGTAGCAGTAAAAGACAAGGAAGGAGCCACAACAAATAGTGACGGCGTTAGTGTATATGCCGGCAATGAAGAACCTGTCGTCAGCATAGAATTAGCAGCAGGAAATAAATCGTTCTATCTGCCGGGCGTACCCGTAAAATACAAGGTAGATGTGAAAGATAACGATACGGCTAAAATTGATCCCGCTAATTTATTCGTATCTATGGACTATGTACAGGGTTCCGGAAAGGAGGGAATCCCAATGGGCCATCAGCAGGGCCAGGCTGTAGTTAGTGGAAAATTAATGACCCAAACGATGGATTGCAAAAGTTGCCACAAGGAAGAAGACAAATCTGTTGGACCTGCATTTGTACTGGTGGCGCAGAAATATCAGAACGATCCAAATGCAGTATCGTATTTATCGCAGAAAATTATTAAAGGAGGCAGCGGCGCGTGGGGCGATGTGGCCATGGCGGCACATCCCAATTTATCGCAGGGAGACGTGAACCAAATTGTGACGTGGATATTATCATTGGGTGATAAAGCTGTAGTAAAAAAATCGTTGCCCGCTTCGGGTACTATAGTCCCTGATGGTAAACAAAAGCCAGGCGATTTTCTTGTTGTTTCTGCAAGCTATACAGACAAAGGAGGAAATAATATTAAAGCATTGACTGGTAATAATTCGGCGTCGTTAAGAGGCAGCACAATGACTTTCAATGGTACTGAAAAGAATAAAGGATTTGCCACCTATAAATTAAACGATAATGTAATAATGATATTTCCGGCAGCAGGTGGGTGGCTGGCCACCGATCGTGTTGATTTAACTGGTGTACATTTATTAAATATCATGTGTCGCTGGCAGGCTCCTCCGGAGAAGGGTCTGGCTTTTGACGTTCGTTTGGATGGGCCGGAAGGTAAATTACTTGGATCCGGATCAATGGGGCCTGGTAAAAAAGGCCAGCGAATGGGTATGGTACCTATTCCATTTCAAACAGTCAATGATGGACAACTTCATGCTGTTTACATTATTTATAAACCGATGGAAGCCATTGGAGGCGGTATATTCTCCATTCAGTTCAATCCGTAGAATGATTTGAAATATTATTAATAATCTTTGATTTCAAAAATGTCAATACTTGTAGCTGAATGCTGATAGTTGTTGATTTTTTTCTACTTTTCACTTTTAACCTATTTATTAATCATGTTCCTGAAAGCTTTTAGTACATTATTTACTTTTCTGGTTGTGGGTACCTTGCAAGCGCAAACCATTAATGGAAAAATTACAGACCAGGACTTAAAACCAGTTCCATCTGTTACAGTTCATTTATTGAATACAAATATTTACGTTGCTACAGGTCCGGCAGGCCTGTTCTCTATTAATGATTCCATACCCGGTAATTATTTGCTGCAGCTTTCAGCAGTTGGATATGCTACCATGACAAAGCCAATTAATATCAGTAAAGAAGCAAATCCGCCATTGGAGTTCCGGTTACAAAGTACCATGAAGCAATTAGATGCGGTAATGGTTACAGCAGAAAAAAAGGAAGAATTATTGCAACAGGTTCCATCAAGCATAACTGTTTTGGATGCAAAAGAGATCCAGGAATTCCGGTTGTGGGATGTGAAGCAATTAACGGCCATTGTTCCAAATTTCTATTCCGGAAATTCAGGAGACCAGCGAAATGTAACCTCCATTCGTGGAATAGCTACCACCTCCTATGATCCCTCAGTAGTAACTTATGTAGACGGGGTTAACCAGTTTACCCTCGATACTTATATTAGCCAGTTGCTGGATGTAGAACGCATTGAAGTGTTGCGCGGGCCACAGGGAACTTTATATGGCCGGAATGCAATGGGTGGTGTAATAAACATAATCACCAGGCAACCATCAAATCGTACTGAAGGATTTGCAGAATTGAATATTGGTAACTATGGTCAGCAACGATACAGTGCCAACGTACGTTTTCCGCTTATAAAAGATAAATTGTTTATCGGCGCTTCCGGCTTTTATGATAAAAGCAATGGATACTATACCAACGAATTCAATAATACACACTTTGATAAACATGAAATTTTCATGGGTAATTATTTTTTAAAATATTTGCTGAATCCACATTGGTCTTCTGTTATAAATATAAAGTACCAGAATAATAAAAACAATGGGGCTTTTCCATTGGTGAATGGCGTAGATGAAGCCTTTAATAATTCCTACAACGTAAATCAGAATGCCATAGGTACCATGATCGATCACACGTTAGATGCATCGTTTTCTATAATTCATAAAGGTCGTGGAATTAATTTCTCTTCCCAGTTGGCCTGGCAGCATAATTATCGTTATTATAACTCGCCTCTTGATGGAGACTTTTCACCGGTGGATGCTGTTACTATCATTAATAATTATGGAAAACCTTGGAATGATGTGAAGGCGCTCACGCACGAGTTCCGGTTCAGTTCACCAACCAACAAATCATCTGTTTTCAACTGGACTGCAGGTACCTATTTTTTTCATCAATACCAGCCCAATAAACAGGCGACTCATTTTGGGAAAGATGCAGGTTTATTAGGCGTTCCCGATAGTAATTTTTCAACCATCAATACCACCGAAGCGCGCAATTCCGGCTTTGCCATTTATGCACAGGCCAATTATCATCTTACAAAAAAACTAGCGTTGACCGCAGGTATCCGGTATGACTATGAACATAAGAATTTAAATGTGCTGGGTGAATATCAAAAAGACGGGCAGGATCCATTTACAACATTGAACGATACTGCTGCTGCTGTAAATTTTAGTGCAGTGTCCCCAAAATTAGCTTTGCAATATTCGCTATCTGCCAATTCGTATATTCATATCAGTTATACGCGTGGATATAGAACAGGGGGCCTTACGCAACTATCTTCCGATCCTTCCCAGCCTCCGCTTTATCCTTATAAGCCTGAGTACAGCAACAATATGGAGCTGGGCATAAAAAACAATTTTCTCCAGGATAAGCTTCAATTAAATATTACTGCATTTCTTACTTATGTAAACAATGCCCAGGTTCCAACACTCATTTTACCGGATGCAATTACCGTGACAAAAAATACGGGAGCGTTAAACAGCAAGGGAGTAGAACTTGAGTTTGCTGCAAAACCCGTAAAAGGTTTGCAGATCGATTATAATTTTGGCTATACACATGCGCAATACAGTTCACTGAAACTGGCATCGAACGGGCAAACAGCAGACCTGGATGGAAAGAAACAGATATTTACACCGGCCGTTACGTCCCTGTTTGCGGTGCAATACTCATGCATGATAATTCCAGAAAAGCATATAATGGCAATTGCTCGCGGTGAATGGCAATACCTGGGAACCCAGTATTTTGATTTGGAAAATACGATCAGACAATCCTTTTATAGTCTCCTCAATACCAGGATAGGAGTGAGTTGCAAACATGTAGCTGTATTTTTCTGGGCGCGGAATATTTCCAATAAAAAATATATTGAGTATGCCTACGATTTTGGCGCCGTGCATTTGGGTAATCCCGAAACATACGGAGTAACGGTGCGGACAACTTTCTAGATGTAAACTGTATAATTATTGTAAGGCAAATTGCAATTGAATATTTCATTTAAACTGCCCTGCTGCTGTTGGCGTCCCGCCAACACTTTTGTAATAAAACTATTTTAAAAATAAAATTTTATTTTTTATCCATGATTTAAAAATATCATACTGAGTATTTAACCGGAACAATTTATAATTGGAGGCATCTCCTAAAAGAGGATGATTTTAAAAATATCCTTGTAAGCTTTTCTCAATGGCTGACCGAAAACCTGGAACAAAAATTTTAAGCTTGAAATAAGAATTATGAGCCTGAAATAAAAATTATGAGTTCATAATGAAGATTGGATGGATTGCAAAAAAAAAGAGAAAGATTTACCGATATTTATTTTTACCAAACACTAAGATGCTTTGCCAAAGCTATGAGTAGAGACACGGGTTATGGGAAGCGAGGGAGTTATCTTCTAAAGTCGCGAAAGTTTTATTTATTCTTAATCCGATGGCTATTAGATCGTAACTCTTCCCTGGTTGTTGGTGATTGCTATGCTGCAAAACCATTCGCACGAACACCGAACCAACGGCAATCGATTCGTCGCTCACGAATTTAATATCAGGAGCTGTTTTTTTGAAGGCCATTTGGAAACATAATTGCTAATAAGGTAAAAATTAATAGAAAATTAAACTCAACGCCGTTCCTTCCTCCGCCGACAACAAACCAACCTTCCTTAAAATGTACGAGAATAATTCCCATAATCAATACAAAAATTGTGATAAGACCGGCAAGTTTAATGAATTTATTAAGCAGTAAACAAATGGCGGAAAAAACGTGAGACAATTTTATTGTCCAGGCAAGATAAACTCCAATAGGAGCAAATCCGATTTGATTCAAATACAGATTACCAAAATCATTGATTCCATTATTAAACATTCCGGAAATGCCATGTACTAATAAAATTATAGCAACAGGCAGACGTAGTAAAAATGTGTTATTGAGTATGGTTTTATTTTGCATTTTGATTAAATATTCTAATAAAGATATTTAATCTGTATTATTAAACTTTTGATATAGATTCAAAATTTTTGAAGTTTCGATAAATAGCCGCCAACACGCTAATTTATGTTATTATATGTTATCATATCAGCTTACAACGTATTTTCTTGCTATTGAAAACCATGCCTTTAATATTAGACATTTTGTACTTAAACTTAGGTTGAGCTAATTTGTTGTTCGTTCAATGAATTGAGCCTAATTAGTTCGTCAAACATAAGCCTTGGTAGCCTTATTCTTGTTAACGTCACACTTCGTTTGAAGTAATAATAAT
>JBBSPK010000048.1:0-18229 GCA_038258875.1 Chitinophagales bacterium | reverse complement strand
CTTGCGGAGAATGAAGTATAAGCAGCGCTTTCCCAAAATCACTTACCACTTCCGTGAGAGGTTTGTTTTCCAGGTCGTCCAAAAATTGTTTTTTGATAGTGAAATTTCTTCCTCCCAGGTTCACTTTGGCCTTACCATTTTTTGTGATTTCCAGGGCGCTATTTTTCAACAGGTGCCTAATGTGTGAGGGATTACTGGCCGAGTTGATAACGGCAACTGCTTTTAGTGAGGGAATTTGTGCGGCAGCAAATATTGCAGCGGCGCCACCCAGTGAATGCCCGATTAATAATGTGGGAGCCAGGAAATTTTCTTTTAAGTATGCTGCCGCAACTACAAGGTCGTCCACGTTTCCTGAAAAATTGGTGTTTTCAAAATCACCATCGCTTTCGCCCAGCCCTGTAAAGTCAAAACGAAGCACGCCGAAGCCTGCATTGGTGAGGGCTCGTCCTATATTTCTAACGGCGTTTAAATTTTTGTTGCAGGTAAAGCAGTGTGCAAATATGGCGAAGTTATGTGGTTGCCTGTTTTTCGGAAGTTCCAAACGTCCGGCAAGAAGTTCTTCATTTTTGTTTTTAAAGGATACTTTGAGAATATTCATCTTTTGAAAATATTATTTAATATGTATTATAAAGTGCTCCCCGGAAGTTACATAAAAAGGAAGTATTAGCGATTGGACAGGTACGCCAGATGCATTTCAAAATATCGCATCCACCAGCTATCCCTAGTATCACCAAATAAAAAAGTAGCGCTATACTGATGTTTCCGCCCCCGGCGGACAGATGCAATCCAGGATTTATAAACCTTCTTATTAAAATAAGAACTCTGTTTCTAATATGCAGGAACACAAGTGACCGCAGGTTTGGTTAATGTAGCCCTGTAACATTCAAATGTGAAGGTCTTGCTAAAGACTAAATCTCATTAAACGAATAACTATCCAGGCGTTCTCATACTAAGTAAACAAACAAAAATTATCATTCATAAAATTTATTACATGAAAAATTTTTACACATTTATCATGCTGCTTTCGCTGAGCAGCGTCACTTTTATAGGTTGCAGTTCGGGCAGAAATACAACAAAGGGCATATTGGGCGGTGCGGGTGTTGGCGGTACGGTTGTTAAAACAGTTGCAACGGTAGTTGGTCTAATCCTCCTCTCAAAGCTTATTAAATCTGTGCTAAAAACCGTAACGAAAAGTACGGCTTTTGAAAGTTTATCGGCAGACCAAAATTTTATGTCAGGCTTTAATGAAGACACGAAACTTAATTCGTTTGCACAAAACGATTTAATGAAAACGGCATTGCAGGTTATAGTGGCAGAACATTATCAAATTCCCCTTACCACAGTTGCAAACAATTATAGCAGTTTAAATACTGTAGGCGACCTTGCAACCTTTATCGGAAAAAATGCAAGTGCTAAAGCGTTACTTGAAATCAAATAAATAGAATTCCGCGGACAAACAAAGACAAGTGAATGCTATTTTATAGGCCCGGTTATAAAAGTTTCCCATCTCGTAACAAAAACATTTGTGCTATAAAAATTGAATTACATAAACGGTAATGCGTGTGTGACAGGATGGTGTAAATTGTCAAAGAAACTATTTATATCTATCCCATGCATAATCAAGCTGTGCAGCCAAGCAATTGCTATTCCGTTAAATCGCCTGTGGTGTACTTTTTTCTCGGTGCGGTACTTTGTTGGTTTCCTGCGGTCATACGTCACCAGCTGAACACTACGGTTTTATTACGCGACTCGGCTTCGATACCGTTGCCGTTGAGAGTGTGACCCGGCAGGGCAACACTGTAACAAGCGATGAAGTTGACCGGTTTCCGCGTGTGCGGCTACGGCATACTGTTATAGAGCTTGCCTCAGACGGCAGTATCCGGCACCTCGTTATGGACATTCACACTCCTGGTGAGCCGGCGAATGAGCGGGAACGCAAAGTTATCGCAGATGTTACCGATGATTCAGTGCACATCTCCAAGACGGATGGCACAGGCACGATACAACGTGACTTCGCGACAGGCGGCGGCATTGTAGTGGCACACGTGCCGCAAATGTACAGTCTCTATGAGCTTTACTTCGCCGCGGCATTGAAGCACGAAGCCGCGTCAAAGCCTGCGACAGGCAGTGCCGTGGAGTTGCGGCAGTTTTATATAGACCGGGAGTTTGACAGGTTTCCGTTAGGCAGGGCTCATGTACGACCGCTGGGGAATAGTAAGGTGGAGATTACGCATGACTGGCTGTCCGGTACCGGGGAAGCGACAATGGACTCCGGCTACCACATGCTCAACTATTCGGGTGCCCGAACGACCTATTTGGTGGAGGTAAGCCGACTCGCCACTCCATCCGACATAAAGAGCATTGCTGATCGGTTTGAGGTCCGGGAGACGAAGAGCGGCATCGTGAGGCAGTTGAGTGTGCGGGATACCATGCAGGCAAAAATTGGTAATGCAATGTTCACCGTTGACTACGGCCGGCCACTGTTGCGTGGACGCAAACTGCTAGGTGATGTGCTACCCTACGATCGTGTGTGGCGAACAGGAGCGAATGCAGCGACGCAGTTTACGACGTCGGCACGGATAAAACTCGCCGGGATGGAAGTGCCTGCAGGAACATACACGTTATGGACTATTCCCCGTACGGATGG
This sequence comes from Chitinophagales bacterium, assembly GCA_038258875.1. Classification (GTDB taxonomy): domain Bacteria; phylum Bacteroidota; class Bacteroidia; order Chitinophagales; family Chitinophagaceae; genus Ginsengibacter. Next base: position 15,582 of record JBBSPK010000048.1, on the reverse strand, counting down.
AGTTGACCTGGTTGTGAACAGGCAGGCCGGGCAGTGGGGCACCGAATACAATGGCTCACGCAACCTGGGCATAACAAAATTTACCACGCAGGCACTCTCCCCACCGGTGGAAGAGTTCACAATTTCTATCGCCCCAATCGATACACAACACGCAACGCTCGTAATGGAATGGGGTTCTTTCAAGTGGACAGCACCAATCGAAGTGCAGTGACGAGTTTTTCCTTCTCCGCAAGCTCGTTTCATCGCACAAAGGCAAAGGCTAAGAGACATTGCGGTAAAAAAAGATATCTTTTCACAGGAACGCCTCCACTCCAAACCTTTAGTGCATAAGCCATGTGGCCTTGCGTATCGTTTACTCATAATATGCAGAATAAAACGGTCTCGGCTAAAATTTCTTCGTAACACTTATGCTGGCAACAGCAACATAGGTGCGGTAAATTATATTTTTATACATTGTTGGCATCAATACCATATTTTGCAAAGAAGATTATAATAACTAAAATGAAAAAACCTATGACACCTAAATTAATTATCCTTACTGCTACGGTTTTATTTACGTTCAGCCTTCATGCGCAAACGCCTGTAAACTGGACGCAGGAACAATTAATGGAGCCATCTGAATTAGCAAACATTATTACAAACAAAACAGATTCTGTTATTATAATCAGTGTGGGGCCCTTTAATACAATACCTGGTGCCATACACACAGGAATGGGAGGCGAAAAAAAAGGTCTTGAAAAATTTAAGACACAATTGGGCACTATTGATAAGAATAGCAAAATTGTTATTTATTGCGGCTGCTGTCCTTTTGATAAGTGTCCGAACGTTCGGCCGGCTATAGATGTTTTAAAAGAAATGAACTTCACAAATTATTATCTTTTGGATATGCCTCGCAATATCAAGATCAATTGGACTGATAAAGGATATCCTGTAATACAGCAATAGTCCCCGGCTACCGTCAGCAACTCTCAAAATTACAAGGCCCCACATTTGGCTATTCATAGAAACTTTAAATATTAAAAGAGCTGCTGTCCTGAATTTGCCACTCATGACAATTACTTAGTCAATGAAGGTGTTCCATCCTTCATACGCAAGCCCATAGCGATTATCCGTGAGAGATTAGTGAAATGAAAGATGAGTATTCAATTTTATCCATCATATTTTATCCATCACTATTTACGAAGGGAAACCATTACTTGCAGATAATCTTTAGCACTATTCGCACTCTTAAACACGTTATCACGATTCTTTATCTTAGATTTATACATCCATCATTTTATTGCCCGGGACTTAATTATTTTAACCATTAATAAAACAAACAATGAAAAAAACAATCGCAATTATTTTAGCCGCAACATTCGTTTTTATGACAGAATTCATAAATCCTTTAAAGGCGCAGGATGCCAAAAATGATATGATGATGCTTGCAAAAAATTTTGAGAACGCTTATAACAGTAAAGATGCTAAAGCATTGCAAGAAATGTACACAAAAGATGCGGTAAGAGTTGGTACGGATAGCGTAACCACAAATGGTAATGAGGCGATTAGTGCAAGCTTTGCTACTGACTTTGAAAATAGTGATCTCACCATAAGCATAGTGGTAGATAAAGCTGAAACGCAAAGTGATGGCACCATTACAGCTATGGGTACCTACCATGTAACGGGCGCCAACAAAAAGGGGGACAAAATTGACGTGAGTGGAACTTATAATAATACAAATGTGAAAGAAGCTGGGCATTGGAAAATATCAAAGAGCGTTTTAACCAAAATGTAAGGAGCAAGACAAAATATACTGTCGGTAAACCTATGCAAGAGATGGAAGTACTAGGAAAGTCCTGATTTAACGGTACTTCCATCCTTAAGTGAATTATTTCAGCAATGTAGGTCCCGTTCGTTGTCCCACGACCACCATTATTACAGCATTTCTCCGATGTGTTTTGAGTTTTCCACTCAGGACATTTCTTATTTTTAAAATGACAATGGTTTTTTAGGGCTTGGATGCCTGAGGGTAGCAGGTTGCGATGAAGTGTGGAAGACACTGCGAGGCTCACTCTCGATCTTATGCAACAGGTAAGGTCAGCTTAAAAAATATTTTATTAAAATCTTGTAACAAAACAATGCAACTTGCGACTAATTAATAAAAAGAAAAAGATTGCAAAATCAGGAGGTTGAAAAGCAGTTTGAAAAGCATGTAAAAGAAAATGAATTATTGATATATAAAATCTGCAGGATATACGCCTATACCGATGCTGACCGGCAGGACCTGTTCCAGGAAATTGTAATACAACTTTGGAAGGCTTATCCAAAATTCAAAGGGCAATCAAAATTCAGTACGTGGCTTTACAGGGTGGGTATTAATACTGCCATTACGGGTTTACGTAAACAAAAAAATTCGGTTACAAGTTACGAGCCTGCGACACTGCCCATTCATCACCAGGATGAAAATAACTATGAAGGCGAAGAAGAAAGATTGCTCCGGATGTATAACGCTATTGAACAGCTAAACCAGGTAGAAAAGGCAATTGTTATGCTCTATATGGAAGAAAAATCGTACGACGAGATGGAAGAGATTCTTGGCATAAGCTCCGGAACCTTGCGGGTAAAAATGAATCGCCTCAAAGACAAACTACGTGAACTGACAAAAAATAATTGATTATGGAACTGGATGATTTAAAAGAGACGTGGAAACAATCGAATAAAAATCAAAAATTAAAAAACACAGATTTTATGGAGCTGGTACATCACAAGAGCTACGGCCCCGTTAGCCAATTGAAAAAAGGATTTCTTAAACAAATAAGATTGATGATTATAGTACCGCTGCTCATCTTTGCTACCAACCTGGATGATGTGCAAAAAGTATTGACCAGTGTATTGTTCTGGAGTTACATTGCTTTTTGTGCAGGCCTGGTAATTTATTCATGGCGCAATTATGTGCTGGTACGAAAAATGGAAATCAAGGATAACATGGTAAAATCCAATCTTGAACAGCAGGTATCTGCTCTTGAAACAAGGCTGCGGTGGCAAATCAACGGTGTGCGGATTGCGTTCATTTTCTTTATGGTGCTCACAGAGGTGTTGCCTTATTTTCAACATTACCGCATGCTGGACAAATGGCATTCCCTTTCGCCGTTTATCAGGTTTTCTGTATATGCAGCTTTATTACTGTTGCAGTATTTTGCAGCCCGTGCTGTTTTGCAAAGAAAGTTTGGGCAGCATATAGATTATTTAAAAGGGCTTGTAAAGGAAATGGAATAATATCTTATTGAAAGGAGATTACTTAGAAGTGCATCTATACATAATCGTTAGTAATCAGCCATTGGATTCTGGCACATGTGTTTAATTTATTAAAACTTCACCCGAAACTTTTACATGACGTACACATACCGCGTATTTCTAAACGGGCGAGAGTTTCGTAAGCCAGCGGGGCTACGAATATCAACGGGACACTACTTGTTTCTTTTATATCAGTAATATGGACTAAAAAAAAATCCCGGAATTATTAATTTCCGGGACTGAATGTAAAATTTATCCGGAGTGATCAGGGTAGTAAGACCTGGTCGATAGCATGCACAACACCATTAATTGTTACGATATCTGCAGCAACAATTTTGGAAGCAGTTGCATTACTATTACCTTTCACCGATGCACCGGAAGAAAGATCTATTGTAACCTTTTCTCCATTTACAGTTGCAGGCATAGCACGATCTGTAAGATCACTTGAAAAAATTCTTCCCGCTATTACATGGTAAGTCAGAATAGCAGTAAGTGTATTTGGATCAGCAGCATTTATAGCCGCTTCATTTGCAAAACCTGCATTTATAAAGGCCTGGTTCACCGGGGCAAATACCGTGAAAGGCCCTGTGCCTGACAAGACTTCGGCAACATTGGTACTTCCCTGGCTGGCTCTTAACACAGCGGCTAGGAGAAGACTTAAATTTGGATTACCAATAGCTGTTTCCACAATAGTTCCGGTAGCGGGCATTAATACCCGGTTAATGCCATGAACAATTCCGTTGGTACATTGAATATCAGCTTTTATAACCTTTACGCCATTGATAAATACTTTGTTTTCACTGGTACGTGTAGCATAAATTGGCTGGGGATTTAAAGTAACTACCGGGGTATTGCTGGCTTGGGGAATCTGGGCTGCTTCCACTTTTGAAGGCAATACATGATACAACAATACTTTCGTTAAAGTACCGGCGGGAATTGCAGCAAGATCTGATATACTATTAAAACCGGCAGCCTTAAAAGCGGAGTTTGTTGGAGCGAACAGGGTTAGACCTGATTTGTTAGGTTCATTTAGCGCATCTACAAGCCCCGCCTTATTTACTGCTGCCGTTAAGTAAGAATATTGGGCATCTGTAGAAATGGTTTCATAAATAGATTTTGGTCCGCCGTGATAAACCTTTTTGCAGGATAGCGTTATCATTCCCAGCATCAGAATTAATAGTGTCCATTTTGTCAAGCTTTTCGTTGAAAATTGTTTCATAATTTTTGTTTTAAATGTTTAAGATTTTTTTTTTAAATGCCTTGTTTAACAATTGGCAGTAAAAGATTAAACAAGAAAATTTTCTGAAAGTTCGTTTATGCAAAAATTATTTATCCACAATCTTGATGATATAACAATTAAATTGGACGCAGCTGACCCGACTATCCGGGTCTTTGTTGAATATTGATTGCCAAAAAATTTAGATTTTCGCCTTTCCTGGTTTTATAATACTTTTTACCACCGCATTTAGTATCGACTGTGGTGGACTGTTTTCCGGCAAGAATTGTAATCCTTTTTTATTTCACAGGTCAAAAAATTCAACAGGAAAAAGTTTCTTCATAAAAAGTATTGGATGAAACATTATATTACGATTGCATTATTGGCTTTGTCCTGAAGGAGATAAGAGAATGTTACAGGATTAAAAAATTTATTTGCATGTAAACTATTAAAATGAACTTTCGCAAATTTGGAAATACAGACCTTGTTGTAAGTGAAATTGGATTTGGCGCCTGGGCAATTGGTGGAGGCGCTATGATTGGGAACACTCCTATTGGATGGGGAGATGCTGATGATGACATATCGCAGAAAGCCATTTATCAATCATTAGATGCTGGTATTAATTTTTTTGACACGGCAGATATTTATGGATTAGGCCATTCTGAAGAACTGATCGGTAATACGATCGGCACCAGTAAGGATGTAGTTATTGCTTCCAAGGTTGGCAATGTTTCAAGGAACGGTGTCTTTACGACAGAATACAGTAAGGAGTACATTTTGGGGGCATGTGAAGCGAGCCTGAAAAGATTAAAAAGAGAGGTAATAGATTACTACCAGTTGCATAGCGCCCGGCATGCAGATCTTCAGAAGGGGGAGTGCATTGAGGCAATGCAGCAATTAGTCCGGGAGGGGAAAATCCGGTACTGGGGTTTGTCGCTACCTACTTTTGACCCGGTCCCGGAAGCGCATTATTTGATAAACCGGCAGGCTGGAAGTGGTTTTCAACTGGTACTGAATATAATTAATCGTATAGCAATTCCATTGATGAAAGATGCTTATGCTGCCGGTTATGGCATCATTGCGAGGATGCCCCTACAGTTTGGATTGCTGTCTGGCAAATTTGACTCACAAACCACTTTCCCGGATAATGATCATCGTAAACGGAGGTTACCTGCAGAAATAATTGAGGAATTTGAAAGCAGGCAGCAAGGGTTGATGCGGTTGAGTCGCGAGTACGATATTACGCTGTCACAACTTGCCTTAAGCTACCTGTTGTCTTTCCCTGGGATTGCTACAGTTATCCCGGGCATCCGGACACCGGAACAAGCTGTGCTAAACACGGGTGGAATTAAAATTTTAAACTATGAGGATCGTGAGCAGATTGAAGGCATCAATTTTTTCCCCTTGATGGAAATGATAAGGAAAAGAGGATGATGAAGAAAGTATCCCGCTGCTGGCGATATCCACAGGCAGGTAGTATCACCTTTTAAAATAATAATTTGGAGTAAGAATCACGCTTCGTGATACACGAGCCATGATGTGAAGAATAACAAAAAATGGGATAAGGAAAAAAGTTTTGTTTTAGTTTCGCGGATTTAGGCCATAAAATTATTTGTGGTATGGTTTTTTATTAATTAAACATCATAATCACCGCCAAACATTTTGGCGATATTCAAAATAGAAAATAAACACATGAAGAAAGAAATCATTTTTACCTTACCGGCAGAAGCGCTGGAAGGGGCTACTGAAGCCGTAGTATTGGGAGATTTTAATAACTGGACTCCCGGGCAGGAATTTGAATTGAAGAAAGAGGAAGACGGCACTTTTAAGACGTCTGTTCAATTAGAAGCAGGAAAAACGTATCAATATCGCTTTTTGCTTAATAACGGGAGATGGCAAAATGACTATAATGCCCAGGATTATGCACCTGTATCCGGTTTATTTATTGACAATTGCGTAATCACAGTGCCTGAGACATTAGATGTAAAGAAAAACACCGAGACGGTAACTCAAGAGAAATCATCAAAACCAAAAGTTACAAAAGCAAAAGCGGTTAAAACAACTTCCAAAGCTGAAGGAACAACAAAAGCTAAAAAGGTTTCGGCACCAAAGGCCGTAAAAGAGAAATCTTCTACTGCGAAGGTTAAGTCGAAAAATGTAGAGAAACCTGCAAAGGGCTAACGAAGCTTTTCACAATAAAAAGTGAAAGAGCATGGCCTAACCCTTTTTTCTAATGTAATGCAGGTGTTTCACAAAAATTAGCGTGATAGTGATATCAGTTGGCTCACTGGATTGTTTCCCTTTTTAATAATTGGATTATTAATAATTGGGTACCCGGGTGACACTTTATTGTCTCCGCGGGCTTTTCCATGACTGATTGAATTAAGTTACAGTAAGTATTGATACATGACTTGTTCGGCTTTCGTGCAGTACGCACGGCAAAACGTCTGGCTTGTAGAAGTGCGCAAAAACAGTACTAAGGGGCATGAAGCAGGATTTCTACAAATAGCAGGGGAAAAACAATTCAATACAAATCTTCAATGGTATATTCTTTTTCATTAAACCGGAACTTATCATCTTTTCCCATGCCTTCCATCATTTTATAGATTGGAGCATTTGTTGAAATACCAAATATCTCCTCACCATCCACTTCAATTTTCTCACTTGAGACACCGATAAAAAAATTTAAATGATTGGTGATAACCATAGCTCCAGGTTCCGCCTTAGAATGTAAAATAGTAGGATCTAAAGATTTCAGGAAGCTCATTTCGGATTTAGCAAAAGCCATTTCATTCTTGTATGTATTCAACAATTCCATTTTGCCTGCGGTTCGGTCTTCGCTTTGGCTGGCTGATTGATTTTGAGTATAGACGTCATTCTTCGATTCATTAACCCGGTTTTCAAAATTTTCAATTAATTCTTCCTGTTTTTGTAAGCAGGCTGCAAGAACATCTGCCTTAGTAATTTTTTTTTTCATAATCTTAAAGGAATTTGTGAATGACGATATAGATAAAGATATTGTATCCTGACCGACTTCCGTCATTGCACTTTTTCACGCCACACACTTCGGCAGTGTCTTATCCTTAAAAAAAGCCGGCTGTTAAGCCGACTCATTTCAATAAATGTATTTACATCAAATTCCAGGTTATAGGTGATCGTTAGTTATAACTTGCTTTTATAACTGTTCCATCGCCCATTACAGTTATATACCAAGTATAGTTATTTACCTGCTTAATGCCAACAGGCATATTGAGCGAACCGGCCAGCACTGTTGATGATGAACCGTTTGCCAATATAAGCGATCCTGTGTTGGGTGTAAAACCCATTGCGCCAAAGCTTCCATAATTCAACACAAGATGCCCATAAATAGTTCCGTCTGCAATATCGACCAAAGTAGTAAAACCTTGCTGGTAAAACGATACATTACCGGTCAATGAAACTTTATAAATAACAGCCTGCCCTGCAGGAAAAGGGAATCCCGTTAAAACAGATACTAAAAAATTATGCCCGTCGAAAATAATACCCGTTGGTACTGCCTGTATTTGCGGAGGCCCCACTGGTGTGGGATTGGCAAAGCCAGGTATTTCTGCCAGCACGGAATAGTGGCCGGCACTTTCGCGGTGTATAATGGCGTTGGCGCCGGCATCTGTAATATAAATGTCGCCATCCGGTCCCTTCATAAGATTATAAGGATGTGAATCATGCGCATTGTTTACCCAGGGATAAGACATGGAAAATGCAGCTATGTCTTCAAATGGCAGCGTGGAACCGTCCATAGGCGTGTCGCCCGGCTTGAAACCATATACATTTACCTTATACAAATAATTTCCTGAAAGAACATACAAAGTTCCGTTATCCAAAAGAAGATGCCCGGCACCCTGCATCTCCCCGGAGTTTTCATTAATAATTGAGGACAGATTTACAATAGCATCGAACTTAGCGCCGTTTGGTTTTATTACCACCACTTTCGCATCGTTATTGGCAGTACCCGATTCTGTTACCCAGATGTTGCCCCACCTGTCGGCCTCAATGCCCATAGGGTTTACCAGGCCGGTAGCAACGGTGCTTAAGGTGAGTGTAGGGTGTTCATGGCCTCTATTACATCCCGCAAAAAAAATCAATAATGCAATACATGTTAGTTGAACACGGTACGTGTGTCGCTGTAAATACTTCTGTAGAAAAACTTTCATTGGTTTAAGTTTTAGATTACTGTTAATAAGAAAATAAATAAAAGTTATCAGGAGCTTCAGCGGGTAAGGTACAACCGGTATATAAAAATAATTATAATTATATATACCTAATCTTCATGTGCATAAATTTATTAATTTTTTGTTGCAGCTAATATTTTCATTCCCTTTAGGTTGTATCATGATGAGCACACCATGTACCTCTCTAAAAAAAAATGATTTATTGGAATTAAATACCGGCCACAGTTTGTTACAATTTTGAAAAATCAAAATTTAATCCAATAGATGCATTAGAGCCGCGTACATTGAGATGGCTGCCGTATGAGTCATAACCTGAAGTGGTGCTTAGAACAAAATCTATTTTTACCCATGGCGCCTTGGGAATTCCAAATTGAAAATTGAAGGAAGGCTCAAAAAAGCCCAATGTTTTGTCAGCAATTTTATTCAAAGTAAAATATTGAATTTCATCCTGTGAATACGACGTTTCTATTTTACCATAATGCACAAACGATAATTTTGTAGCAAAGCAGAAACGCATATACCTTCCCGGCATAAAATTTATTGATGGCTGAATAAACCATTTGGTAATAGCACTTTTGTGAAAGCGGGTATAAGGAAACAGATTTTTATCAATTCCGTTATCGTTAAAAACAAATTTGCCCCCGCCAATACCTGCATATATATTGAATGTTGATTTTTTATTTGCATTTAAAGGAATAAAATAACCGGCATCTACATCAAACAAATTTCTTTTGTAGTGAATAACTGAACTGTCATATAAATTGCCAGACCTTGAATAGGTATCTCTTTCTTTCCGGTAAAAATAGGTGGCGCCTATTGCTAAATGATTACTTAAAGCGTAAGCTCCCTGCAAATCGCATCCATGAGCATATTCACCGGTTAAACGATTTTCTGAAGAACCCGAATAATATCCTGTTAACTTAGATTCGCCGTTTTTAGTAAAATAAGGAGTGTTGGGGGGCGATGCGGAATAAATATAACGGTAAGTGCTGCACGAAGAAAAAATGGGCATAACAATTAATAAAGTAAGCTTAATTCTTCCCTGCATAAACATGAGACTGGTTTTTAATCGAAATTGCTGCTAAGATATTTTCAATCGCCCGTTTTTACTGAATTAATTTTTATATGATGAGTTATTTCAAAAAATTTTTTGATACCGGTAGATGTACCCGTCATTGTATCAATCAAAAAATACATTTGCGTTTATACACATAGTCATGAATAGCAATAACGAGTGGTTTATATTGGATGGGCGTAAGCATAGTCTAGCGCAACAAATGGGAGATTATAAATAGACACTTCGCTTCATTCCCGTGTTTTGATGAGTTTAAAGCGAGCTAAAGAAAATTTTTGTTGTAATTTATTATTTGAACTACCTTACGTTTTAGCCTATAAAATACTACCCCTGCATTTCTTCCGCCCTGTAATTTTTTCACCAACAAAACAAAAACAAAAGACATGAGAAATTTTTTTCTTTTCTTACTTGCCCTTCCATTAATTGGATTGGCCCAGAAACAGAACGTCGTTAGTTCAAGCCGGTACTTCCCGAAGGCAGACAAAGTGCTTGAGTTTGAAAAAGGCATTAAAGCGCACATTGCAAAATATCACAGCGGGGATTGGAAATGGCGGGTCTATGAAGTACAAACGGGTCCTGATGCCGGTGGTTATCATGTTGTGGAAGGCCCAAAAACATGGGATGAATTTGATAAACGGGGCAACCTGGGCGATGAGCATACAAAGGACTGGAATAAAAATGTGGCCCCTTTTCTGTCCGATAAATATTCCTCAGTGTATTCAGAATTTGTGGAAGACCTGAGTACGGTTCAGTTAACAGAATATTCTGATAAGATTTCTATCACACATGTTTTTCCTAAGCCCGGCTTATCTGGTATTGTGGAGAACAGTATTAAAAAAGCAAAAAAAGCATGGGATGCAGGCACTCAAACGGTTGCTGTGTACCGGTCCGTTGCGTCCGGGCCATTTCAGTATGCATTAGTGTACCGGATGAAGGAGGGCTTAAAGGAATTACAGGAAGGTTATCGCAAGCCTTTTAAAGAAAGATATGAAACTGCCAATGGTGAAGGTACTAACGACATATTGTTGGAAAAAATTGCTGAATCTACGGATCATTCCTGGTCAGAACTTCTTTTTTTACGCCCTGACCTTAGTGCGCAATAAATTATTGCTGCAGGCGGGCTTCTATTGACTTTTTTAAAGTGAATAAGAAGCCTGATAAAATACAATCCTTTCCGGATCCGGAAGGGTTGTATTTTTATTGTTATAAACAGGCTGACTGCTACAACCAGTTACCTGATTCATTACAGCAAAAAATACAAGAGGAAAATATTCCGGTGAAAAAATTTGGAGCATGGTATAATGCTATGCGGATTTGCATGCAAAACGGAGATTTAAAACGTACCAGCTTACTACAACCAATATGCTTTCAATACCTGGAATAACTTTTAAAAATATCAGGAAGGCATTTTTTCTCAATGACCCCGTGAGAAATTCCTTTGGCCGGTGACTAACGAAGACGTAATACATAAGCGGAGGCTTAGCCTCCGCTTATGATACGGTTAATCAGGTTACACACTCTTTTTGATTGCGGCTAATCGGAAGAAACGACTTTTACAACCTGGTATATTGCCGAGCCTCGCCTGTTTATTTCCATACCATTTATTTGGGTTAATCCCTCATTTGGAAACTCCACATTAGGACTCCAAACCGGCATTAATGCATCTTTAAGGTTTTTGAACAGGTCGTAAGAAACTGTATTAAATTTTATATTATCTCCCGAGGGTGATAACACAATTGCATTGCCCCATGCCATTTGCGGGGTTTGCTTATTGTCCATCGCTTTTTTAATGAAGGGCGACCAATATTTATTTTCGAGCGACACAAGGCTATCAGGGTAATTGGTGTTATGGTAAATCATAACTACATAATTAAAATCTTTTTCGGGAATTGCATTCGCTGCCTGCGCCCAACCTGTACCATGAATGAAAAATTGGCTCGTGGTTGTACTTAATGAATTCGTTTCCATTTTTGCCATAGGCACACCGGCTACTTTTTCAGCTGAACTAAAAACATCGCCGACCTTATCAATATTTGGGAAAGTATTAATGAATAAAAAATTTGAGGAATTTGGCAGATCATAACCACCTACCTTTTGTAGCAGCGCCCAAAAGGTCATTGTTTTATCTTTTGATGCTTTCTCCGCTACCTTGCTCCAGTAAGTCGTTTCACGTTTAACAAATTCATCAATTTTGTCGTCGGGCACGTGACGATATTGATAAACCGTGATGGAACTGTCAGACTGTGCACTTGCTGAGTATCGAAAGCCCATAAGACAGGCCAGCAATATAATAACGATCGAAATTTTTGAGAGCAATTCTTTTTTGCGCATGGCATTAAGTTTTAAAAGTTATAAGAAAGATGAAATTTTCTCGCGGCAAAAAAGGAAGATGATGAAGGTATGCTTATGAAATGGTTAATGCTAATTCTATTTAGACTTTAATGAAATTATTTATTGAAATTACTCTTTCATGTCAAATCTTGTTCTGCGGCATCCGGTAATTAATATATCCGAAATAAAATGAAAGTCTTCCTGTACCTGACTACAAGAAGGGCATATAGCGTACCTTGCACAAGGTGAAGGCTCCTTAATACCGGGCACACCGATAATCCTGGTATTGAATTTCACTTTACCAGGGAAATTCCTAAATAATAATGAATGATATTTGAAACAGAGAGATTGTACGTTACAAAATGGAAACCAAAAGATTTGAATGCGCTCCATTCACTGTATAAAGACCCTTCCAATAGAGACTATATTTTTCCGGCCCCTGATATTGAAGAAACAAGAAAAATTTTTGACACACAGTTGATTCATTACAATGAAAATTTTCCATTTGGCAGGTATTTTATCGTGGAAAAGTTGAGCAATAATTTTATCGGCCTCCTGCTTTTTAAGAAAAATAATAACAAAGCTGGCGTAGAATTAGGTTATTCCCTTATAAGAAATAAATGGCGAAATGGTTATGCAACGGAGATAGTTAAAGAAAGCATTAACTGGATTTTTAGATCGAAGAACTTTACATCGGTCTATGCTAAAACAGCAAAGAACAACGAAAATTCGAAAAATGTTCTTCTAAAATGCGGGTTTGTATCCGGGGAAAGTATAAATGAATATGGAGAGGAAATGAATGTTTTTTCTGTACTAAAAAAGAGCCCTGCTTCCAGTTGTTTTGTATAATTCATTTTACAAAGGTGATGGTTCCCTTTCTGTCAATATTTCCACAGGCTGTTTTTGCTTTAATGATGTAAACAAAAACATTTACTTTTTGTGGTTTGCCTTTGAATGTGCCATCCCAGCACACGTTTGGATCACTTGTAGGAAATAACAACCAGGAGAAAAAGTAAAGTACTTCTCGTAATTAGATAGTTTTGGCGTGAAAGATATGGTTAATATAAACTAAATTTTCAAAGATCTGACAACCCTGTATAATTGTCCGGCGTTATTTTTTTCAGCTCTCTTTTCACCATGGTTGAAGTCTTCAATCCATCAATAAACTGGTGGATCACATTTTTATTTATTGGAATATTTGATCTCGTTAAATCCTTTAATACCTCATAAGGCTTTGGATAATTTTCTCGTCGCAGAATGGTTTGAATAGCTTCAGCAACAACAGCCCAATTTTGATTTAGGTCGGCTTTTATTTTTTTCTCATTTAGTATAAGCTTTTTCAGCCCTTTTTCAAGGGACTTTATAGCAAGGATTGTATGTGCAATCGGAACCCCAATATTTCGCAAAACTGTTGAGTCAGTAAGGTCACGCTGCAATCTTGATATGGGCAGCCTTGCGGAAAGATGTTCGAATATTGCATTAGCAATACCCAGGTTTCCTTCGGCATTTTCAAAATCTATAGGGTTTACTTTATGGGGCATTGCACTACTGCCTACTTCGCCTTTTTTTATTTGTTGCTTAAAGTAATCCATGCTTATATAGGTCCACATGTCCCTGCAAAAATCAACCAGTATGTTATTAATCCGTTTTATATTGTCGAAATGAGCGGCAAGTAAATCATAGTGTTCTATCTGTGTTGTATATTGTTGCCGTTGAAGCCCCAGTTTCTCTTCAAGAAATTTATCAGCAAAAGATATCCAGTTTATCTTCGGGTAGGCAACATAGTGAGCATTGAAATTCCCCGTAGCACCACCAAATTTTCCGGTAAAAGGTATGTAGCTGAACTGCTGCACCTGGTTTTCAATTCTTTCAACGAAAACCATAATTTCCTTGCCCAACGTAGTAGGAGAAGCAGGCTGGCCATGAGTCCTCGCCAACATCGGGATATCTTTCCATGATCTCGCCAAAGTATATAGCTCATGCTGAATATTTAGAATAGCAGGCAGGTATTCATGTTCAACAGCATGTTTCCACATTAGTGGAAATGCCGTGTTATTAATATCCTGCGATGTTAGTCCGAAATGAATCCATTCCTGTAAATTATCACATCCAAGACTTTTTAGTTTTTCTTTCAAAAAATATTCAACAGCTTTTACATCATGATTCGTTAATTTTTCTGTCTCTTTAATTTTCTGAGCATCGTCCAACGAAAAGTCTTCAGAGACTTTTAATAGTTGCCTCTTTAAACCAGGTGTGAGTTTAAAAAATTTCTTTTCCCCTAAAAAAATAAAATATTCAACTTCAACTTTAACTCGATATTTTATCAACGCATACTCCGAAAAATATTCATCCAGATGCTGAAGCTGGCTTCGGTAGCGGCCGTCAATAGGTGAAATAGCAGTAAGGGCTTGAAGTTGCATGTAGTTTAATTGAATTAATACCGCGTAATTTAAGATAGACGAATCATTCAGGTTGCCTTAAATTTGCGCCAAAATTAAAGTAATAGGTTTGAATAAAATAAGAGTTGGAGCGGTAAGTTATTTGAATACGAAACCCCTCATCTACGGATTTGAACATGGATTAATGGCTGACACGGTAGATTTAAAAATAGGCTATCCGTCAAAAATTGCGTCAATGCTCCTGGAAAATAATATTGATGTGGGGTTGGTGCCTGTGGCAATAATCCCGGAAATGAAGGAGCACTATATTATTTCTGATTATTGTATTGGATGCGATGGTGCAGTTGGCAGTGTTGGCCTTTTTAGCGAAGTACCTCTTAATAAAATAGAAAAAATATTGTTGGATTATCAAAGCCGCAGCTCGGTACATCTTCTTAAAATATTGGCTGAAGATTTTTGGGAAATTAATCCTGTGTTTGAAGAAACCTCAACTGAATACCAATCAAAAATATCAGGTACCACCGCAGCATTGATAATTGGAGACAGGGCTTTGCAACAAAGGAAGGTTTCACCATTCATGTATGACCTGGGTCTCGAATGGAAAAAATATACAGGACTGCCGTTTGTATTTGCTGCATGGATAAGTAACAAAAAACTTGATGAGGAATTTATTGGTGCATTTAATGAAGCAAATGCATTTGGATTAAAAAATTTAGATGAGGTGATAAAAAAAAATGAAACCAATGTGTTTAACATTGCCGATTACTACAACCGTTATATCAATTTCCATTTGAACGGAGAAAAAATGGAAGCTTTGTCACTATTTCTGAAAAAGATTAAAAAGACGCAGGCATCATTATTGTAAACCTTTGCGTCAGTATAGTATCGCTTTAAAATAATAATTTTGAAATCAGCTATTCAACTAAATAATTTATGAAAGTTGTAATATTTGCAGGCGGCCTCGGAACCCGCATCAGCGAAGAGACGGGTACAAGGCCTAAACCGATGGTGCAGGTTGGAGGTAAGCCAATCATTTGGCATATTATGAAAATGTACAGTCACTATGGATTCAATGATTTT